>WGDG01000257.1 GCA_015493425.1 Sulfurovum sp. | reverse complement strand
GTGATAGGGAGCGGTTAAGGTTTGTTTCAGCCAAGCCGTAAAAATCTGCCCTTAGCCCTTAGCCCTTAGCCCTTAGCCCTTAGCCCTTAGCCCTTAGCCCTTAGCCCTTAGCCCTAAGAATTTCTTCAACCCCCTTTTCGCTTTCCAATCCATTTCATAATGGATATGCTCCAAATACCAGCTAAGCTGTTTTGGTGTGATGCCTCTTTTTTTACTCTCTTTTTTTAGTATATATTGGGGAATACGGGTATGGGTATGCGTAAATTGTTTTGCCATCTTTTTGATGGTTGTACCGTGTTGGTTATAGCAAAGACGTGCAAAGACAAAAGGCAGACCGGTACGCTTATACCAGGCCTCGGCCATGTCGATACCCGGATTGCCTTCAAGGTAGTACTGTAGGGCTGCATCTCCAATGAGTACCTTCCCGCTTAAACCCAGAACTTTGGCCAATTGGTTTGAAGTAGCCGATGCCGGGTCATTTTGTGCCTGACCTGGAATGAGCAGGACACTGTAAACGTTTTGTTTTGCAATGATGCCAAGATCAGTACAGTCTGTCTTGCGTGATGCAACTGAGGAAATGAATGCGGCATGTACCGCTCTATGTTTGAGGGCTTTGTTAATTTGGGAGGGTACAGCACGTTTGTACCTGAAACCCATTTTTGCGGAAGAACTCTGTAAATGCTTTTTGAGGTAAACCTGAAAGGGCAGCAGGTTGAGATAGGAGATCGATCCGAACAGTACACCCATCATTGACCTCCTCAACTGATTTAAGCGCAATTATACCAAACAAGAATTATAATCAGCGCAATTTAGCGTGCAGGTTTGTATCTGTGGCAGAAGGATGGCAAGTATGGTAAAAGTAGAATTTTTGGGTCCCATTGGGAAAGCACCTGTAGAGATGGAAGCTGAGACACTCGCTGATGTCGCCGAAAAACTCAAAGAGGACGGTACCGTGAAAGAGTGGCTTCCCAAGTGTGCAGTGGCACTGAATGATACGATGGTAAGCGATCTGAACACACCGTTGAAAGACGGAGACAGGATTTCTGTGCTGCCGCCAGTTTGCGGTGGCTAAAGCACTGCTTTACCCACAGTGAAGAGTGAAGAGAGAATAGTGAATAGTGTCGGTATGCATTGCGTTGCAATGCTTTTTATTCAAAAAGAGGATGCAATCAGTGGAATTATATAGAGGGCCGTTGGATGTCAAGGAGATCTTTGGCAGATGGCTGGATGAAGAAGCGGCCTCAAACTACGGGGCGTACATTCCGTTTGTAGGTACGATTCGTGCCGAGGATGACATAGAGGCTTTGAGCTTTGATATTTACGAACCGGTGTTGAGAGCCTGGTTTGATGCATGGCAGGAGAGGGCAAAAGAACGCGGTGCAGTCGTGAAGATGGCACACGCCATCGGAGATGTGCCGGTGCATACTTCTTCGTATGTGTCGGCAGTATTCTCCCCAAAGCGGCGTGTGGCACTTGAGCTGATCGAGGAGTTTGTCGAGGACTTCAAGGCAAATGCACCTATTTGGAAGTATGATGTGAAAAACGGTGAACGCATCTATGCCGAAGACCGAAGTACGCCGATGGATGGCAGCGGGCTGCTTGCCTAACCTGTCAGGTAAAAATTAAAAGGCAAAAAGTAAAAAAGTTTCCCTTTTAATTTTTAATTTTTAATTGAAAAGGAATATTTCATCATGATGCATTTTGATGAATCGATGGCGCTTATTGATGCGCTGGAGATTGCTTATTACAAAACAAAAAGACTCTACATTATGGAAGCGGTAGGCTATGTGCTTGCCGAAGATATTGTGGCAGACCACAATTCGCCGGAATTCCCGACCTCTGCAATGGACGGGTATGCGATCATTCATGAAGACCAGGCAATGGGACGGCTCAAGATTGCCAGTATCAACCCGGCAGGCTCGGCACTGCGTGACAAGGTGATTGGCGGAACTTGCATCAAAACCTTTACAGGATCGCTGATGCCAGAGGGGGCTGATACGCTTATTCCGATTGAAAATGTGGAAGTTGATGGCGAAGAGATCATTATCAAGGAAGAGGTACCACAAGGGTTTTCCGTGCGCGAGGTAGGAGAGAACTATGCTAAGGGACAGACCCTGATCAACGCAGGTACCAAGATTGATTTTTCTCATATTGGTGTGTTGGCAAGTCTGAATATTGTCCATGTAATAGTGTATGAAAAGCCAATAGTTTCCGTACTCTCTACCGGTTCGGAACTGCTCGATCTGGGAGAGGTGCAGACCAATGATGCGCAAATACGCTCTTCGAACAACTATGTAGTTGAAGCGATTGTCAAAAAGTATGGCGGTCTGCCGATGCAGCTTGGGTGCATCAAGGATGATAAAGAGAGCATTACAAATGCTATATCCGATGCGTTGCAAAAGAGTGATATTGTGGTCACAACCGGCGGTGTGAGTGTGGGAGATTTCGACTTTGTCAAAGATGTTATCCGTGAGCTTGGCTGTGACGTGGTCTTCAAGGGGGTGCGGGTCAAGCCCGGGCAGCACATTATGGTCGCGCGCAAGGGTGACAAGTTTATTGTCGGACTTCCCGGGTTTGCCTACTCTGCAACGGTAATGGCTCTGGTCTATGTGGTGCCGCTGATTGCCAAACTACAGTGTGCTGCCAATCCATTGAAGATGGTTAAAGCTACCCTCAAAGAGCCTTTTAATAAACGTGCCAAAAAGGCAGAGTTTACCGCATGCAACATCTCTCTTGTAGATGGTGAGTACTATGTTGACTTTAAAGGCAAAAAGATCGGTACATCTGCCATCTTGACTAACATGCTCGGCAACATCGGTCTTCTCTTTACCTCTGAAGAGGACAGCTCCAAGCAGGTTGGAGATGAAGTGATGGTAATGCTTTTGGACTAAAGTGCCAAAATTGATTCTCTTGCTTTGAGAAACAGTGCAAAATCTGAAGCGGTTTTGCATCCCATTTTGACTGCGTAACTGAGAAGTTCTTTATTCAATTTGTAATCCATGTTAAATCCTTTTCTCTTTAAAAATTCGGTTTATGATACTTTCGATGTCAAATTGTATGGTAATACTTCGTCAAATGTAAAAAATATTTCAAATTGTCATACTTTTAAGAAAATATTGGTATTATTTGAAATATTAATTAAGAAAAGGAGTTTACAATGCTCAATATGACAGAGATTATTGAAAAGCTTAAAGATATTATTTCCGAAACGAAGATCGGTGGCAAGGTATTTGACAAAGATGTTGCCAATGCACTGGGAATTCCACAGGCAACCTTTGCGACCATGAAGAAACGCAACTCTATTCCCTATGAAGAGATACTGGAGTTTTGTGCACTGAAAAAGATCTCTGCCAACTGGCTCTTTTTTGATCAGGCAGTTGATATGCTCAAAGAGCAGACGGAGAAGTTCTTTCATGTGCGCTATTTTGCCGATATCCGTGCAAGTGCGGGAGGCGGTGCAGAGGTCTTTGACGAGAACTATGAGACCATCAGAGTCGATGAAAAAATCATGCATAATATGGTAGGGCTTGGGAATACCCAGCTTGAAGCGATCCATGTTGACGGAGAGTCTATGGAACCGACACTGCAGGATGGCAGTATTGTTTTTGTAGACCGAACACAGACAAACATTAACAAAGACGGTATTTTTATCGCTGCTACTACGGCCGGACTTTTTATCAAGCGTATCCGCCAGCGTGCAGATGGGATGGTAGAACTGATATCGGATAACAAAGCGTATTCCCCGGAAGTACTTTCTCCTGAAGAGGTAACTATTGTCGGTAAAGTTGTAGGGAACATTGAAAGCCTGTAGTTTTCAAGTGAAGCATTAATAGTGAAGAGTTGTGGTATGCTTTTCTGATAAAAAGCTTCTATTTACAAGGTGTGAGCGATGGAAATGCCGACACGGGATATGATGATATGTTATTGTCACAATAAAACATTGGGAGAGATAGCAAACTATATCAAGCAGAACAAGATCGACAAGTGGGAAGAGATCGTTGAAGATCTGGAGTTTGAGTGTGGGGATACCTGTGAGAATTGTCATACGGAAGGGTATCATAATGACGGTATGTCATTGGCGATGGCTGTGGGGATGGTGAAGAGAGGGTATATTTAGCACTCTGACGCACATTTGACACAACGCATACTTTCGGGTCTGATCTCCATACGTGCAATGCCGATTGGTTCTTCACACTCAATACAGATGCCGAACATTGGATGCTCTATGTGCTGTAGTGCATTTTGCAGTCTTGTCAGGCGCAGTTTCGCTTCATCGAGTATCTTGTTGTTGACATGCTGCTCGCCCATTGCTTCAAGACGCGTGAGTCTGCCAAGCGAGCAGTCCGGTGTAATCGGTTGGGTCTTTGCCTCAAGTTCTGTAATCTGTTTTTTCAGGTGTATGATCTCATCTTCAATTTTGGTTTTGAGTCTCTTTTTTTCTTCGGTTGTCATGACACATACTTTATGTTATAGTGATAGGGATGATTATACACAAATACGCAAAAATAGCAAAACTGACATTGATTGGATGGACAAGCCTGTGGCTGCAGGCGGCAGTGCATACCAATGCACTGATCCATGAACCATCACCCTATCTGCAGCAGCATGCACACAACCCTGTCAACTGGTATCCGTGGGGGAAAGAGGCTTTAGAAAAAGCAAAAAAAGAGCATAAACTGATCTTTCTCTCCATAGGGTACAGTACCTGTCACTGGTGTCATGTTATGGAGGAGGAGAGTTTCACCGATATGCAGGTGGCTACATTGCTCAATCGGGACTTTATCGCGATTAAGATAGATAGAGAGCAGCATCCTCAAATTGATAAAAAATATCAAAGAATATATCAAATGGTACACGGAAAACGTGGAGGATGGCCGCTTTCAGTCTTTTTGACACCAAAGATGGAGGTACTCGATATCCGTACCTATATTCCCAAAGAGGAAGGGTATGGCTCGGAGGGGTTGCTCAAACTGCTGCCAAAACTGGCAGGCTTGCGACAAAACTCCCAGTTACTGCAGCATCGGGTGGCGCTGATTCATGCAAAAATGACACAAGTGAAAAAGCGGCATCTTCCCCAAACATTTTCTGATCCGGCAGCAGTACGTTTTCTTGCACAGGTTAACAAAACATTTGATACCGTACATGGCGGTTTTGCCAAACATCCAAAGTTCCCGGAAGCCTCCAAGCTGGAGACACTGATGAGTATTTACCGGCTTGACGGAAATGTAAGTGTTTGGAAAATGGTCGAAAAGACTCTTGATGCGATGGCGCGTGGGGGTATTTACGATCAGGTAGGGGGAGGATTTTTCCGTTATGCAACTGACAGGGCATGGGAGTATCCGCACTTTGAGAAGATGCTCTATACCAATGCCCAAATGATCGATGTCTATGTCAAAGCTTATCTGTTGAGTGGCAAACCGCTTTATAAACGAATTGTCACAGAGAGTATTGCTGCAATGCAGGAGGATTTTGGCTGGCAAGGACTTTACTTCAGTGCGCTGGATGCTGACAGCAGTGGAGAGGAGGGCGGGTATTACCTGTACAATTATGCGCACATTCGTGAAGCGTTGCTGCAAAAAGGGTGGTCTCCGAAGGTGGTTGATGCCAACCTTGCCTATTATGGGATTGAAGAAGACGGGAATATGGACGGTGAACTTTCGCTGCCGCATCTTGCCGGTCTGCCAGAACCGCCTATGGCGGAAGCTTTTAAAAAATATCTTAAAAGACTTCGTAAAACACGTCTGTTCCCGTTTAGTGATAAAAAAATCAATACAGCATGGAATGCGATGATGGTCAAAGCGCTTTTTGCCGCTTCGGACATTGATCGGCACTATCTTGCAGCAGGGGAGAAGTCGCTGGCGAGACTCTGGCATACGATGTTTAAAAATGGGCTGCTTTATCATCAAACGATGTCGGAGAGGAATCCCACTCAGAAAGGTTTACTGGAAGATTACGCTTATTTGACTGCTGCACTGATCGAAGCATATGAACATACATATAAATCCAGGTACCTTGAGCAGGCCAAAACATTGGCAAAGAATGCAATTGCAAAATTCTACAAGTCGGGAAAGTGGTATCTGAGTGATGATAAAGTGGACGTAGAAGCTGACTTTGATGACCGGTACTATACCTCTCCGCTCAGTGTTATGCTGGAGAATCTGGTAACACTTTCTGAATTTGGAGGTGATCCGAAGTGGTACGATATTGCTGTAGCCGGTGCCGTACCTCAAGGAGCACTTTCAAAGATGTCCCAGTGTGTATCTTTGCTTCTTCGCCTAAAGCGTGGCGATGTGATTGTCCATGCGAATAAAGCGAAACTTCTTGAAACAGATAAGCAGTTAAAGCATATAGGTTACCCCTTTGTTTTAAGTCAGCCTGAAGAGAGCAGTGAGTATCTTGCCTGTACGAGGACGAGCTGTTTTGCACATACACCATCCATAGAAAAACTGAAAGCGGTAATAGCAGCTTATACAAAAAAACAACCACAAGGAGCATACCGATGGCAGAAGTAGACTTGAGTGTCAGTAACATTTTGAAGCTGCATACCAAAGCACAGCTGCAAAAGAAGGATTTGTACAGCTTTTTGAAAGAAGCGTTGCCCGATATTACACCAGAAGAACGGTTGCAGTATCTTTCCGCGATACTGAATGATTATTTCGAGGCATACGATTTTGATCCCACTGATGAGTATAGTGTAGACGGCTATATTGTGAAGCGTTTCTATCCAAAAGGAGATGTGTTGTATGCCGAAAATGAATGAAGACTTGGAGGGGGCACTACAGGCGTATCTACAGCTTTTGGATGCGCAGGAGTATTTTGAGGCGCATGAAGTACTTGAGGAGGCGTGGCACCCTCTACGGCTGCGCAAAGATCCGCTTGCCAATCTGGCCAAAGGGCTGATTAACGGTGCCGTTGCGTTTGAACATCTCAAACGCAACCGTCCCGGGGCAGAGGATAGGGCACGTCGGGTTATTGTTTCGTATGAGCGCTATAAAACACTGGCGGCACCCAATATTGTGTATGGGGTACTTTTTATGGAAGCGTGTGAAAAGATCGAACGCTTAAAGCATCAATACAGTCCTGTATTTGAAGGACTGTGATGTTTTGGTATCATGAAGTGACAAAGCACTCCTATACCTCGGTACGGAGCCATCCCAACCGGCTTAGCTGGGAGGATCAGCCGAATGTCTTTAAGCAATATCCGGAAACGTTTGTACGATACAAATTCGACATGGACGAGGCAGAGGACAACTTCCTGTATCATATTGCCGGTATCAATGCCAAAAAGAGCTATCCGGGTGTTGAATACTATCTTCGGATGAACCCCAGTGCGGGTGCTCTCTATCCCAATGAACTCTACGTGCAGTTACGTGGTATAGAGGGAAAGCCAGACGGTATTTACCATTATGATGTCGCTGCGTCGGCAGTGACACTTCTGGTGCAGTTGGAAGAAGATGAGGGGCTGGAACCGTATCTTGGATATCGTGAACAGATGCAGGGATATTTGTTTCTTGTCTCCTCTGTCTATTGGCGTTCAGCATGGAAATACAAAAACCGTGCATTTCGCTACTGCCTGCTCGATGCAGGGCATGTTCTTGGTGCCATTGAAGCGGCGGCACTGCTCAAACCGCATGCTGCAGTGATACGATACGGTATGGAAAGGGAAATGCTGAATCATATGTTTGGTTTTGAGGGCAGAGAGTGGTTTACCGCAGCTGCCAGTGTGGCAGTGCCTTTACGCGGCAGCCGTGTGCTCCCTATAGAATTTTCTCTGCCTTATGCGGAGGCGGCACGCACCTTTGAACCCAATGAAACCATTGAGCGTGCCTATGAGGAAAGTATGGCGCTAAAAGGGTGCAAAAGGGAGGTGCGTGCACCGAACTTTACCTACAAAAAAGAGTCATTGCAAGAGGCGATCTTCAGGCGCCGTTCACAGCGTGAGTTCACTGGCGAAGCGATTACAAAGGGGCAGTTTGGCTACCTGATGGAGGTACTCTCTTGGCCGATACTGAGTGACTGCGATGAGACAGTAAATGTCTATGTTGTAGTCAACAGAGTGATAGATATGCCCCTTGGGCTTTATCAGAACGGTACATATCTGAAGTATGGTGATTTTAGCCATAAAGCCGGCTATCTCTGTCTGGAGCAGTACAATCTTGCAGCCCAGGGGGCGCTAACCCTGTTTCTGACATCGTCTGGAGAAAACTATCAGGCATTCTACCAGAAAGCGGGTATCATTGGGCACAGACTCTACATTGCAGCAGAATATCTTGGACTTGGCTGTTCGGGAATAGGAGCGTATTACGACGATGAGGTCAATGTGTTTTTGGAAAATGACGATATGATACTGTATGCTTTGGCTGTGGGGAGATAGTTCAGATAATTTGAACTCTATTATAAGATAATTAAATATTATAATAGAGTTAATATTATGTTATAATAACAAAAATTTTTGAAGGAGTTATTATGAGTAGACTACCATGGTGGGTAGGCGGTATTTTAATGGCCGGCCTGTTATTAATGACATTTTCGGTTTTTGGTGCGGACAGACCGCTTGGCGCATCGACATATGTACCTTATTTTGCCGGACTTGTGTTCGATCTTGATCCCAAGAAGTACATATATCTTGAACATATTAAAAACCCTGGTGCATGGGAAGGAGTTATGCTTCTCGGTGCCCTCTTTGGCGGCTTTGTTACGTCCGTTTTCATTACCAAGAGTTTCCGATTTTCGTTGATTCCGACAGGATGGAAGAAATATAAGAATAATTCTGTGCTCTCTCGTCTTCTGTGGAGTTTTGTTGCAGGATTTATAATGATCATCGGTGCACGTATGGCAGGAGGATGTACTTCTGGACATTTCATGTCAGGCATGAGTCAGATGGCGATCTCTTCCATGATTTTTGGTACTGTGGTAATGATTGCACTGGTCATTACGGGAAGATTCTTTTATAATGTGAAGGACAAGTAATGGATATTATTGTCAAGACAGCCGGTGACGATTTTGCGTCACGTATGGCACAGATGTTCGAAACTGTGATTCATGAAGGGCACGGCTCTTTGGTGCTGGTTTTCCTTATTGGTGTCATTTTTGGCGGGATCATTCAGTATACCCGTGTGGACAAGTTCGAAAAAATTGCAGGGTTTGCAATGCTTAAAGACACCATTGTTCCCAAAATGCTTTTTCTGACAGTCGGCCTTGCAAGTATTGGACTCTATTTTATGGTGGAAGCAGGATATGCACATTACCATATTAAGCCTATTATGTGGTCGGGTTTGATCATCGGTGGTACACTTTTCGGTATTGCTATGGCAATTTTTGGCAAGTGCCCGGGTACGGGCCCTGTTTCTATTGCAGAAGGGCGTATTGATGTTCTTGTCGGTGCTATTGGCGGTCTGTTTGGAGGGTTGGTCTTTACGCTGTACTACAGTGACTTTTTTAAACCGTTGATGGGTGACAGTGCTGGCAAGTTAACGCTTCCGAGTTTTTTCCCGGGACATGAGCATTTGGTGGTTCTCATTTTCGGTATTGTCGTAACGATTATTGCTTTCGTCATTCCCAAAAGAGAATTTTTCGATGAAGCAGATCTGGAAAAACTGCCTCCTGAAGAGCGTCCGGATCTTAAAGAAGTGCACTAAATCCGAAAACGGTACTGCATCTCTTCCAGGGCATTGCGCACCTGGTCGGGGATGTCTCCCTGAAACTCCAGTGTGTTGTCACGTACCGTACCTCCCGTACCAAGTCTTTTTTTCAGTTGTTTCAGGAGTGTCTGCAGATCACTCTTTGCAAGATGAAAAGGTTTGACAATGGTCACTACTTTCCCTCTGCGCTTTTCTTTTGACAGATACAGCCGATGTTTCTCAGGCGGTGTATTTGTTACATCTTCTGCTTTATTTTGTTTTACTTTATTGTCAGCTTCCCATCCTTCTCCAAGATCAGCGCCCATTTCAAACAGATTTTTTTTCATAGTGTACTCCAGTTTGTATCAAATAGTAATCCCAGTATGACATAGATAAAAAGCAAAATGACCATTGTCCAGTAAAGCGTCTTTTCACTCGGGAGTTTCATCTATACCTCGATATTGTAAATAATTTCGGTTTTGTTCTTTTTTGTTTGTATCTCGGCAATTATCAAACCCTCGATAGGCAGCTTCATAAAGTCATCTATGGATGTTACACCCGCATTGGCGATTTCGCGCAATACAATACCCCGATACGCTTTTGCCCAGTGGCTGACAACTTTGCCTTCTTTGATAAACTTCAAAGTAGTGTAGGGTTTGGCGGGTTTGTAGAACTTGTCGTAAAAGCCTGCACGCAGGTCAAGGATCTCTTCATTTTCAAGATATTCATCCATCAAAAGAGCCCCATGCTCATGGTAATACTTTTCTACCTTGATGTCACCCACAGC
Source organism: Sulfurovum sp. (assembly GCA_015493425.1). Taxonomy (GTDB): domain Bacteria; phylum Campylobacterota; class Campylobacteria; order Campylobacterales; family Sulfurovaceae; genus Sulfurovum. The sequence continues at coordinate 741 of WGDG01000257.1, read as the reverse complement.
AGCCCCTTGCTTAAGGCGGTATTCGGGAATGAGATCATCGGCACGCAGAAAACCAAAAAGATTGGAGTTGAGGATGACATGGCTGTCCACATACATTTTGGCATCATCATCGAGTGTCTCATAGCTTAGATGGTCGAACGCTACACCGGTATAACGTTCAATGGCCTTCATGGCAGGTTCATGAATAATATCCTTGATATGTGCCTTGATGTCACTTTCTTTTTTGAGACCAAACATACGTGAAAGTTCAGCCATATCACCGCGCTGTAGGATATTAATATAGGTATGCAGCAGTTTTGTGCGCCATGGCAGCAGAGGTTTAAAAAGCAGTGTATCCAGCCTAAAGGGCGCTTCACCGCCACTGCGCTTTGTCTCACTTGGAGCCAGAAGGATCTTCATCGGGTACCTTTCAAAATACATAGGAATTGGTCAAATTGTAGTATGAAAGTGATAAAAAAAGGTTTTTTTTGCTTTTTTTTCAAAAAATACTTGACATTTAAAAACATTTTGTCTATAATTCCCGTCCATTTTGAGTGCAAGATCTTGAAATGATGGTGCTGGTGTAGCTCAGTTGGTAGAGCAGCTGATTTGTAATCAGCAGGTCGGGGGTTCAAGTCCCTTTACCAGCTCCATAATAATTATCAGTGTTTGACCAGTAAAAGACAGACATTTTACGTGGTGAGTTACTCAAGTGGCCAACGAGGGCAGACTGTAAATCTGCTGACTATGTCTTCGAAGGTT
>WGDG01000256.1 GCA_015493425.1 Sulfurovum sp. | reverse complement strand
CTCTTTGGGCCGTCGCGCTACAGAAAAGTAACGATAAGAAAGGTGTAATATGGAAGTAGTAAGCTATAGAAGCGTTGAAACGTTCGTACAGCATATTCCGGAAGTGACAGCATTGGGTGTATGGATCAAAGCCATCATTATTCTTGCAGTCATCTCTGCAATTGCCGGATTTGGTACCTATGTGGAAAGAAAGGTGCTTGCCTTTATGCAGCGAAGACTGGGACCTATGCATGTCGGTCCGTATGGATTGCTGCAGATCATTGCCGACGGTATCAAACTTTTTACCAAAGAAGATATCGTCCCGCAAAATGCAAACAAGTTCATTTTTATGGTCGCACCGGTAATTACTGCCGCGACAGCATTTATTGCACTCGCAGCGGTTCCTGTATTCCCTGACTTTACGATCCCGGAATGGATTCCTGTCATTGGCGGTACATTCGTGCCTTCGATTGCAGCAGATCTCAATATCGGTATCCTTTTTGTGCTTGGTATGATGGCAGCCGGCCTTTATGGTCCGTTGCTTGCAGGTATGGCGCAGGCGAACAAGTGGGGACTGATCGGTGCGGCACGTACGGCAGTTCAGTTTCTTTCTTATGAAGTGGTCACAGGACTTTCCATTCTTGCACCGATCATGATTGTCGGTTCGCTCTCTTTTGTCGACTTCAATGCAGCACAGGCCGGAGGCGTTGCCGACTGGCTTGTATGGAAACAGCCGGTCGCTTTTGTTCTGTTCCTCATTGCAGGCTTTGCAGAGACCAACAGAACGCCGTTCGACCTGCTTGAGCATGAAGCCGAAGTGGTTTCCGGATATGCGACAGAATATTCCGGAATGCGATGGGGGATGTTCTTCATCGGTGAGTATGCCAATATGATTACAATTTCTGTGATTGCGGCAATCGTATTCCTCGGCGGATACAGCGCAGAGGGACTGGGTTGGCTATGGATTATGCTGAAAATCGCATTTTTCTTCATGCTTATGTTGTGGGTAAGAGCAGCATGGCCGCATGTAAGACCGGATCAGTTGATGTGGCTGTGTTGGAAAGTATTAATGCCGATCGCAGTTATCAACGTGGTCATTACCGGTATAGTGATGATGGTATAAGGAGCAGTCATGGGTTTAGAACAATTTAAAAATAGAAATGTCGGCCAGCAGGAGTATGTAATGCTCGATTTGGAGCATACGCCTCAGTCGCCAATGGGTAAATTCAAGCAGGTGGTCAAGCGTACTTTCAAGCCGGAACTATTCGTAGGACTTGGCGTTACAATGCGTGAAATGATCAATGCTCTGTTCAGAGGACAGATGCATACAATCAAGTATCCGTTTGAGAAGCTGCCGATCTCACCACGCTACAGAGCGATTCATGAAATGCTCAGACTGCTTGAGAGCGGTCATTACAGATGTATCGGATGCGGACTGTGTGAAAAGATCTGTATCTCCAACTGTATTACGATGGATACACGGTATGATGAAAATCAGCGTAAAGAAGTGAGTGAATATACCATCAACTTCGGACGCTGTATCTTCTGCGGATATTGTGCAGAAGTGTGTCCTGAATTGGCAATTGTCCATGGACAGAGATATGAGACGGCATCTGAGCAGAGAGCGAGTTTCTCACTCTTTGAAGATATGCTGACACCAATAGACAAACTCAATCTGCAGCAGGAGTATGACGGCTTTGGTGCCGTGACACCTAATGCGGATGAGAACATTAAAAAAACGCCGTTAGCGTATTAAGGAGAACATATGTATGAAGCAATAGCCTTTTACCTCTTTTCGGCACTGACCATCGGGCTCTTCCTTATTACGGTAATGAGCAAGAATGTCCTCTATGCGATGACATCGTTGGCTGCCGGCATGGTTTTGATTTCCGGATTTTTCTTTATCCTGGGAGCAGATTTTCTTGGGGTAGTTCAGCTGATCGTCTATGTTGGAGCAGTGATGGCACTTTACTCGTTTGCCATGATGTTCTTTGATGCAACACGTGACATCAAAGAGAAAAATACACCGGCAGCGCTGGTATTTCTGCTTGGCGGTTTGAGTGCACTGGTACTTGTCTTGATCTTTGCCGGCCCAATTCACTCTGATGCCGTCCAGGCACTGTATCCTATGCATGAAGGTGTCGGTAATGCGCAGGATGTTGGTATTGTACTCTTTACAAAGTATCTTGTACCGTTCGAAGTGGCAGCAGTGATGCTGCTGGTTGCAATGATTGCAGGGATCATTCTCGCAGGTAAGAAAATGGATCAGAGTCTGACCAAAGATACCAGCGTAGATGATGCAGATGAAATTTTGAAACAAAAGGATGCAAAATGATTGGCCTGACTGATTATCTGATCGTATCAGCGATCCTCTTCTCCATTGGTCTGATGGGTGTGTTAAGAAGAAGAAACCTGTTGATGCTCTTCTTTGCAACAGAGGTAATGCTCAATGCGGTCAATGTCGCATTTGCAGCGATTTCACACTACTATAACGATCTGACAGGCCAGATGTTCGCATTCTTCATTATTGCCATTGCGGCAAGTGAAGTGGCGGTTGGTCTTGGTATTTTGATCGTGCTCTATAAAAAACACGGCAGTCTCGATCTTGATGATCTTGCAAGTATGAGGGGGTAAGTATGGAAGGTTTAGTATATATTGCACTCTTCGCTCCGTTTGCAAGTTCACTTTTTGCAGCACTGTTCGGAATGACTGAGCGGAAGATTTTTGTCGGGATTGTCGCTTCAATACTTCTGGCCACATCGTTTGTCGCTTCTGCGATGCTTGCATTCTATGTCTATGGCACAGGAAATGCGATTCATGTAACGATGATGGACTGGATCAGTGCAGGTGATTTGCATATTCCGTTTGGTTTCATCGTTGATCAGGTTTCTGTAACAATGATGATGGTGGTAACATTGGTATCTACAATCGTTCATATTTACTCCATCGGATATATGGATCATGATAAGAGTTTTAACCGCTTCTTCTCATACTTGTCAGCATTCGTGTTTTCAATGATGATCCTTGTCATGTCCGATAACTTTGCCGGACTTTTCATCGGATGGGAAGGAGTTGGTGTCTGTTCATGGCTTCTGATTGGCTTCTGGTATCACAAGCCTGACGTATCCAGAGAGGAGAATCCTTCCATTTCACCTTCATGGGCTGCAAACGAAGCATTTATTATGAACCGTATTGCAGACCTTGGAATGCTGATAGGCCTTTTCATTCTTTACTGGAACATTGGAAGCCTTCAGTATGACAAAGTATTTGCAGCAGTACCCTTTCTTGACGGTACAGTACTTAATGCAGCGGCGTTTGCGCTCTTTATCGGTGCAATGGGTAAATCGGCACAGTTCCCGCTGCATACTTGGCTTACCGATGCGATGGAAGGTCCTACCCCTGTATCGGCACTGATTCACGCAGCGACCATGGTTACGGCCGGTGTATTCCTGGTTATCCGTGCCAATCCGCTCTTCAGTCTGACACCTGAAGTAAGTTATTTCATTGCAGCATTGGGTACATTTGTTGCCTTCTTCGCCGCATCGATGGCACTGGTGAACAGAGACCTGAAGCGAATTATTGCATTTTCAACGCTTTCACAGCTTGGGTATATGTTCGCTGCAGCAGGTCTGGGTGCATACTGGATTGCTCTTTTCCACCTTGCAGCACATGCCTTCTTCAAAGCCCTGCTCTTCCTGGGTGCAGGTAACGTCATGCATGCGATGCACGATGAACTTGATATTTTCAAGATGGGTGGATTGAAAAAAGTGATGAAGTGGACATATCTCTATATGGGTGTTGCATCCCTCGCATTGTCAGGTATTCCATTCTTTGCAGGCTACTTCTCAAAAGATGCAATTATCGAGACGGCGTGGAACGAAGGAACCATTGTCCTATGGGCTATTCTCGTCATCACTGCGGGTATGACAGCATTCTACAGCTTCAGACAGGTATTCCTGACATTCGAAGGAGATGAACGTTATAAAAAATATGGCATCCATCCACATGAGATGTACGGATATGTACTTATTGCTATGTCTCCGTTGGCAATTCTTGCTATGGTAGCAGGATTCGGCATGGAAGGTTTCGAACACTTTGTAACCAAACTGCTGCCTGACTATCATATGAGTGAGCATACACACCGCATTGCATGGCTTCTTGGATTGATTGTTCTGGCATTTGCAGTGAGTGGTATTGCATTGGCATACAAAAAGTATTACTATGGCCTCAAGCGTGACGAGCAGCTGGAAAACAGCTGGTATTACAAACTGCTTGCAAATCAGTACTATATTCCTGTGCTTTACGATGAGTTCATTGCCAAACCATATGCCATGATCTCCAATGCGATGTGGACAAAAGTTGATATGAAGATTGTTGATGCAACGGTTGACGGTATTGCCAAGTTCCTCTATAAAACTGGTGATACTTCAAGAAAAATGCAAACGGGTAACCTTTCCAACTATCTGAACTGGATGGCAGTTGGTGCGGTATTACTCTTGGTTGTCGCGGCTATATCCGCAGCAGCGATAGGTTAAGGAGAGATAGATGGATAATATTTTAAGTGTATTGATTTTCTTCCCTGCAATTGCTGGATTGCTTGGATTTGTAGTCGACAAAAAGAGTGCAAGGGCATATGGTATTACGGTAGCCGCTATTGAATTCCTGCTCTCTCTTTGGCTCTGGTTCAGTTTTGATACAGGCAATGCGGGTATGCAGTTTGTGGAGATGATTCCGTTGATCCCTGATTTCGGGGTTAACTACTACCTTGGGGTAGATGGCATTTCACTCTTCATTATTTTGATGACGACATTGATGACGCTCATCGGTATGGTAAGCATGAGTATTGAAAAAGATGTTAAAAACATGATCATCACGCTGCTCTTCCTGGAGATGACGATGGTTGGTGTTTTTGTTGCCCTTGATGCGATCGTCTTCTATCTCTTCTGGGAACTCTCTTTGGTACCAATGCTCTATATCATTGGTGCGTGGGGAGGGCCGCTTCGTGTTTACGCGGCAGTCAAGTTCTTCCTGTATACCTTTATGGGATCACTTGTCATGCTGGTAGGGATGCTTTTTGTCGCCTATGTATACCACAGCCTGACAGGTGTATGGAGTTTTGCGATCACGGACTGGTATGCGCTGGTACTTCCGGTAAATTATCAGCTTTGGCTTTTCGCGGCATTCTTCCTCGGATTTGCCATTAAAGTACCGATGTTCCCGTTCCATACCTGGCTTCCTTATGCCCATGGGCAGGCACCGACAATCGGTTCTGTAATCCTTGCTGCGGTATTGCTGAAAATGGGTACTTACGGATTTGTAAGATTCTCTCTGCCGATGTTCCCTGATGCATCTGTAATGATGATTACACCAATTGCTGTCCTTGCGATCATTATGATCATCTATACAGCAATGGTGGCGTATGCACAAAAAGATATGAAGCAGGTCATTGCATATTCATCGGTCTCCCATATGGGTATTATTATGATCGGTATTTTTGCTATGAATGCAGAGGGTATCGGAGGTTCTGTCTTCCAAATGCTCTCACACGGTATCGTATCGGGTGCACTCTTTATGCTTGTAGGTATTATCTACGACAGAAGACATACAAAACTGATGAGTGAATTTGGAGGATTGGCTTCCGTCATGCCAAAGTATGCTGTCATCTTCGGGATTATGCTGATGGCATCAGTGGGGCTTCCTTTGACAATCGGTTTTGTCGGTGAATTCCTTGTCCTTCTTGGATTCTATGAGATCTCTCCGGTTATGACGGTACTTGCAGGTACTTCTATTATCATCGGTGCGGTCTATATGCTTTCAGTCTATAAGAAAAGTTTCTTCGGTCCTGTGACCAAAGAGGAGAATAAGACACTTAAAGATTTGACACCAAGAGAAACATGGTCTCTGATTCCACTGGTTGCCATTGTCATCTGGCTTGGTGTTTATCCAAAACCGGTGCTTGATCCGATTAACAAGTCTGTAAATGCTATGCTTGTCTTTATGGAAGAAAAAGCAATTACAGCTGAAGCAAAAGATATTATTAAAGTACCGCAGTCAGCAACTACTGCAGGGGAGGTGAAGTAATGTTTGAACCAATTAAAGTAAGTTTGGAGAGTCTGAACCTCGTTACTCTGGCACCGATGCTGATTGCCATTGCCGGCGGCCTGGTTATTTTGGTTCTTGATCTGATCAACAGCAAATTGCACAAGTCACTCTATGTGATGCTGACGATCCTCATTTTAATCGTTGATTTTGGTGCGACAATCGGCCTGAATGTTAATGAGCGCGGTTTCTTTGATGTGATGTTGATCGATGGGATTTCGATCATATCGCAACTCCTGATCATTGTCGCGTCAATTCTGTTTACACCGCTTGCTTTGACGTCGAAGCGCTTCCATGAGTACTCATACCCTGAGTTCTTTGCGCTCTTCCTCTTTATGGTAGCAGGCTTCCAGTTCATGGTGGCAAGTGACAACCTGATTCTGATCTTTGTGGGTCTGGAAACGGCATCACTTTCACTCTATACACTGATCGCACTGCACAACAGAAGCAACTCTTATGAAGCTGCTGTCAAGTACTTCACCATGGGGGCACTTGCTGCCGGTTTCTTTGCCATGGGTGCTGCGGTTGTTTACGGCCTTACCGGTTCAATTGAACTCTATCAGGTAGCACAGATACTTTCAGTACGTATGGGTGAAACCGGGATCATGGCAGCGATTCTCGGGTCATCAGTACTTCTGATGGTGACACTGGCTTTTAAACTCTCACTCTTCCCGTTCCACACATGGGCACCGGATGTGTATGAGGGAGCTTCCGCACCGCTTGCGGGATATATGGCGATCGTACCGAAAATTGCAGCTTTTGTCGTTGCCATTAGAATTTTCGGTATGTATATTGACCTGGGTATTGAATGGGTTAGAATCATGATCCTTATTCTTGCGATTGTAACCATGACACTGGCTAACGTTATGGCATTGGTTCAGGAAGATGTCAAGCGTATGCTTGCTTACTCTTCTATTTCCCATGCCGGTTTCATCATGGCGGCAATCGCACTCGACACGACTGAAGGTACAACCAGTATCTTCCTCTACTACGCACTCTTCATGTTCACGAACCTGGGTGCGTTTACGATGCTGTGGATTTCTCGTCACAAGGTACGTAGATTTGATGAGCGTTATGACCATCCATACTCCAAGTTTTCAGGGTTGGTACAGATTATGCCGATGGGTGCGGTAATTATGGCACTCTTTATGCTCTCACTGGCTGGTGTTCCTCCATTCTCTGTGTTCTGGGGTAAGATCTATGTCATGCAGGCAGCAGTCAATGCCGGATATGTATGGCTTGCGATCGTGATGGGACTGAACTCGGCCATTGCAGCATACTATTATCTGAAACTGATAGTCTATATGTTCCTGAAAGATCCGGTAAAAGATATGGATACGGTTTATTATAACCTGTCCAAACCGCTTATGGTAGTGATTGGGCTTGCAGCTACGGCAACGATTGCTGCGATCTTCTATGTTCAGCCTCTGGTTTCCTACCTCTACTACATGATCTCCGCATCAGGGTATTGATGCAATGATGTCTGGCGCTGATGTGCCGGACATCATCTATTTGCCAATCTCTCCCAAAAGTTTTTTCTCGATCATTTGCAACTCTCCCCGAACCACATTTTTAAATTGTGACCGATTGAAGGTTTCCTGACGTTTGGCGAGACGGCCGGTATTGATTGTGATTTTCTCTTCAAGAACAGGTTTACTGTATATGCCGTCAAGGTAGGCAAGTGTCTCTTTGACACCAATGGCTTTCATGCAGTTTGGACTGCGGGTATATTTTTTTTCAAGAGCAATGATTTCATCAATGAGCCCCTGTTGCAGCATCTGTTTTGTTCTTAACCGAATACGCTTGCGCAGTATTTCTCTTTCCCAACGAATTTCATACATGGGAAGGGGTTCGGCTATGACGGGTTGCGGCGGGTTGGTCATAAAATATATACTGGGTATTTCCCCGCTTGCGAGATACACCTCCAGCGCTTTTTGTATTCTGTAGGTATCACCGGGTGCAATGTTGTACATGTACTCCGGGTCGATGCACGCAAGCCTTTCATAGGTATTTTTGGAATTTTGCATCTGATGCATTACTTCTGCCTGCTGTTCCTCGGAGAGAGAAGGCAGTGTACTGACTCCTTCAAGCAGCATCTTCAGGTAGAAACCGGTACCACCTACAATAATAAGGTTCTTACCTGTTTTTTTGCAGGTTTGACGTACACTCCTGTAGAGGTCAATAAATGTGGTAACATCAAAAGGCTCATTAGGGTAGAGATGGTCAATGCCGTAGTGGGGAATACCTTCCCGTTCCTCTTTTAAAGGTTTTGCTGAAACAATATCGATCTCTTTGTAGATGGCAAGGGAATCGAGGGAGAGAATAACGGCATTTTTTTGCTTCGCAGCAGCAATGGCAAGTGCTGTTTTCCCTGATGCTGTAGCTCCAATAATGGCAAGTTGTTCAAAATGCTTCATGGTGTAATGATAACACGTTCGTGTTAAGGTGAAGGGTTAAGTGCGAAGAGGGTAAAATTGTGCATTCTTTTTTTGGAGTTTTTATGGGGCTGTTTGATAAAAATAACCGTTTCAATATTGCCAATCTGATTACGTTTGGAAATATTGCATGTGGTGTTGCGGCAATGTACCTGATACAGCAGAACAACTTTTTTGCTGCCATTGTACTGGCCTGGATCGCCGGTGCATTTGATATTGCGGACGGAAAGGTTGCAAGAAAATATAATCTTTCCACAGAGTTTGGTATCCAGCTTGACAGTTTTGCAGACTTTCTCTCCTTCGTGGTGATGCCCGCTTTTTTGCTTTTTTATGCAGTCAAATATTACACAGGGCTCTCCGGAACAGCAGAAGTCATACTCGGACTTGTTTTTATCTGGTACATCATTTCCGGACTTCGACGGCTTGTCGAGTTCAACCTGAAAGTTGATGCAGGGGAAGTTGCTAAATATTTTGAGGGTGTCCCGACACCGCTTGGTGCAATTCTGCTCTGGCTTGTCTACTTACTGACTGCTTATGGTGTGTTGACAAACGGCTATATCGTTGCTGTGCTGGTACTGGTCATTGCATGGTCGCTAAATTCCAAACTGAAAATACCGCACCCATGATAGTAAAGGGTGAAGCGTGAAACGTGAAGAGATAAAAAGGGATGGTATTGGCCAGAAACTGAGAGACTTCTCGGAACTGGTGATGTTTCAGCATTCGGTCTTTTCGCTGCCGTTTATTTTTATTGCGATGCTGGTAGCAGCTGACGGATGGTTTGGCTGGAGACTGCTACTGCTGGGTACCCTTGCCGCGGTCAGTGCACGCAACTTTGCTATGGGCGTCAACCGCTACCTTGACAGAGATATTGACAGACTCAACCCAAGAACGAAGAACCGTCCCTCCGTAGACGGCAGAGTAACTTCAACACAGATGATCGGCTTTATTCTGCTTAATGCTTCAGCCTTTGTGATGGTGGCATATTTTATTAACACTCTTGCATTCAAACTCTCTGTACCCATTCTGATTGTATTGGGAGCCTATACGCTTTTCAAACGCTTCTCGGCATTGGCACACCTCATTTTGGGAGTGAGTCTCGGACTTGCCCCCATAGCCGGAGCCATTGCCGTGCTTGGTACCATCCCCTGGTGGTCGGTGCTTCTGGCAGCGGGCGTAATGTTCTGGGTAGCGGGATTTGATCTGCTTTATTCATTGCAGGACATGGCGTTTGACAAAGCACACAATCTGCATTCTGTCCCTTCGCGTTTTGGTGCTACCAATACCATGCGTATTGCGAGAGTATTCCATCTGTTGACAGTGCTTTTCTGGTGGGCATTCGTTCTCTCTGCAGGGCTTGGCATATGGGCAAAAACAGCGGTGGTCTTTTCGGCACTTATGCTTGGATACGAACATTACCTTGTCAACAAAGATTTTACAAAGATAGACAGGGCATTTTTTACGGTGAACGGCTATTTGGGGTTTGTTTTTTTGATCTTGATCATATTGGAGGTGATGTAAATGGGTGAAACGGTAGTTTGGCTGCTGGCAGCAGCGGTCGTCATAGAATTGGTCATGCTGATGGTCTGTTACAGCAGCAATAAAGAGTTGAAAGAGGCGAAGAAAAAATCTGACGAGATTATTGCCGTGAAAGATAAAACTATCGACAACCTGCAAGCGTCACGTGTGGCGGTTAAAGATGTTATCGAGAATTTTTCGATGCACGGTGATGTGATGAAACTGGTAGAAGAGGGCAAAACGGTTGCACAGGTCTCCGAAGCACTGGGAATTCCGGAGAGCAAAGTGCTGCTGATTATCAAGTTTGACAGGATCAAAAAAGAACATGCCCCATCATAGCTGGCAGGAGATCATTGAAGGCGCATATGCTGCACTCGATGAAGCATATCGTGCGTTTCTCGAGGAAGATAACGGCTACTTCCCAAACAAAGCCAATTACTTCAATGCTTTCAAAACCCTCCCACGAAACAAAGTACGCTACATTCTATTTGGGCAGGATCCCTATCCGAGAGAGGAGAGTGCAGGCGGGTACGCTTTCATTGACGAGAAAGTGAAAAGACTCTTTTCTGAAAGCGGACTAAGCAAAGAGGTCAACCGTGCCACGTCTCTGCGGAATTTTATTAAAATGGCACTGGTGGCACGAGGTGATCTTGATGTACAGGATACATCACAGAAAGCCATTGCATCGGTAGATAAAAGTATGCTGATTGACTCTATGCTTGAACTTCGCCATAACTTTGAAAAGAACGGTGTCCTGCTGCTTAACACTGCTCTTGTCTTTACGGACAAGCGGAGTTCGTCAAAACACATCAAAGCATGGCAGCCTTTTATGCAATACCTGCTAAATGCCCTAAGAGAAGATGCCCCGACACTGATTCTGTTTGGTACACATGCAAAGGCACTTAGGAAGTCTCTGAACCTTGCAGATTTTGAAACAACCGAACTGGAACATCCTTACAATCATACCTTTATCAGCAATGAAAAGGCACTGAAACTTTTCGGTCCGATGAAGCTACTTGAAAAATAAAGCTTTTTTTGCTACAATTCGCTCACCAAATATCGCAGTAACTTCAAAAGTGCACTCTTAGCTTAGCTGGATAGAGCATCGGTTTGCGGTACCGAAGGTCACAGGTTCGAATCCTGTAGAGTGTACCACGTCTTTCTAACCACATTTATCTTATAATAATACCAATCTATTCCGGAGTACTATATGAATATCCTGCTGCTCAATACCAATCCAGTAGTTTCACGTCTTGTCGCCCTCTGTATGCGTGATGATACAATCACTTTTCGGGAAGTTCCGGACATTTCTGACGCAGGTGATACCACATACGATATTATTTTTGTCGATGATGCTTCCTATGACGGTGAAACAGCAGCTTTTCTTGATGCACTTGATACTGGAAAAATTGTTTTCTTTTCCCGAAGAGACAGCGGGGAAGAGGTTGGCGGTGCTTTTGACTATGTGATCAAAAAACCGTTTTTGCCTTCACAGATACAGGCAGTCATCGATGAAGTATCAAAGCTTCAGCTCCACACACCTCTTCCAGAAGAAGTCCCGGATGATGTATGTGTCAAAACAGCAGAAGAAGAAAAGTGTGAAACATCGGATGACGAGCATTTTATTTTTCCGCTTGCTGCTTCTGGGGAGGAAAATGACGAAGAGGTTCCGTTAATAGATGGTGGAGAGGAAGAACCGTCTCCCAAAGTACTTGACAGTCATGAAATCGAACAGATTAAAGCACTGCTTGAAGAGAGTGATGAAGAAATTTCCCCTTTGGAAGAGGAAGATACAGATTATGAAGCGCGAAAAGTCGAAGTGATTACCCGGAAGCTTGAAGAGGACGGACTGGAGATCGTTGCCGAAGAGGAGATCATAGAATCACTCAGTGGCAAAGAACCGGCGAAAACTGAAAAAAAAGAGAAGAAACGCAAAAAGAAAAAAAAGAAGCAGAAAGAAGACGTTTATACTTTTGAAGAGGCACTGCTTGCCGCGATTGAGAATATGAAACCCAAACAGATCAAAAAGCTGTTAAAAAATGCGGAAGTGCATATTTCTATTAAATTTAAGGACGACGTGTAATGAGTAGAAAAAAAAGAGGAGCCATTTTGGTACTTTCGGGGCCAAGCGGTGCGGGAAAGAGTACCATTATTAATGCGGCCGCTCCGGAAATAGGTGAATATTATTTTTCTATCTCTACAACGACCAGAGCACCCCGAGAGGGTGAACAGAATGGTAGAGAGTATTTTTTTGTTACCAAAGAGGAGTTTGAAGAAGACATCAAAGCAGGCAACTTTTTGGAGTATGCACAGGTACACGGCAATTATTACGGTACGTCACTCAAACCTGTAAGAGAGGCGCTGGAAGCGGGAAAACTGGTCATTTTCGATATAGACGTGCAGGGACATCGGCTGGTGCGTGCCAAAATGAATGACATCACTACTTCAGCATTCATTACGCCCCCGACACTCAGGGAACTTGAAAAGCGGCTCCGTTCCCGAAGTACGGACAGTATGGAGGTGATCGATCAGCGTATCAGAAATGCCAAAGATGAAATTCTGGCATTGGGAGAATATGACTTTACGATCATCAATGACACTGTGGAAGAAGCTGCAAAAGAATTCGTGATTGTCGCCAAAGCGGCAAGACTGAAGCAGAGCAGAGAAGAGGAAGAAGCGTTCATTGCCCAGTGGATGCAGTAGGGCTTAAACAAATTTAAGTATAATTATTCAAATTTTAACAACACTCGGTAACGAGTTCAAAGGATTGACTATGGGTATGCCAAGTATGCCGGAACTTTTGATTGTATTGGCGATCGTTGTACTGCTTTTTGGAGCAAAAAAAATACCAGAACTTGCAAAAGGAATGGGTAAGGGTATCAAAGAGTTCAAGGGTGCCATGAAAGAGGAAGAAGAGAAAGAAGATGTCAAAGAGATCGCTCAGAGTGAAGAGAAGCAGGTCGAGACAAAGAGCGAAGAGAAAAAGAGCGAAAACGCGTAATAGCGACGTGGCGCAAAGCGCCGAGCGTCGTAAACCCCTCCTGTGCATTTGCACTCTCCATACAGTTTAACAAAAACAATTTTCGGAATCATGCATGAAACTTAAAGAAGAAGTCAACACCCTTATTAAAAACGCTTTTGCCAATGCTGGCATTGAAGCAGAACCTATCACTGTAACCGAAGCGACCAAACCGGAGTTTGGTGACTATCAGTTTAACGGTGCTATGGCACTTGCCAAACAACTCAAACAGAATCCGCGCCAGATTGCCCAGACAATTCTGGACAACCTGAAAATCGGCGGTACGCTTCAAAAAGCTGAAATTGCCGGCCCCGGTTTTATTAACCTATGGCTCAATCCTGAGTGGATCGCTGCTGCCTGCCAAAATGCAGAAGAGAATGACAGACTTGGCGTTGGAATGCGAAGTACTCCTGTTAAAGCAGTTGTAGACTACTCCGGCCCGAATATGGCCAAGCAGATGCACGTAGGGCACCTGCGTTCGACAATCATCGGTGACACTTTGGCCAATCTGCTCGAATTTCTCGGTGACGAGGTGATTCGCCAGAACCATATCGGTGACTGGGGAACACAGTTTGGCATGCTCATCGCATATCTCGAAGAGATGGGGGAAGAAGGCAACGGGTCGCTTAAAGACCTTGAACAGTTCTACAAGGATGCCAAGAGCCGTTTTGATGCAGATGAAGCATTTGCCGATAAAGCACGTGAATATGTGGTTAAGATCCAAAGCGGTGATGCTCACTGTCTGACGCTCTGGAAAAAATTCATCGATATTTCTCTGGGGCACTGCGAAGAGGTATATGAAAAACTCGATGTCAATCTAAGCCGTGAGGATGTCCGTGCGGAGAGTTTTTACAACGAGACCCTTGCCAAAGTTGTGGAAGACCTTGACACAGCAGGTATGCTGCAGGAGAGTGACGGTGCGCAATGTGTCTTTCTTGAAGGTGATGAAGTACCGGTCATTGTGCGCAAGAGTGACGGCGGTTACCTCTATGCCACCACTGACCTCGCAGCACTTTACTATCGTGCCAATGTGCTCGGCGCCAAGCGTATCAGCTATGTGGTTGATGCACGTCAGAGCGGCCACTTCAAACAGGTTTTCCGTGTTGCCAAAGAAGCAGGATTTGTGCCTGAAGATGTCAAATTGGAACATGTTGCATTCGGTACCATGATGGACAAGAACGGCAAACCGTTCAAGACGCGTGACGGCGGAACTGTCAAACTGATCGATCTGCTTGACGAAGCAGTGGTACGTGCCAAAGAAGCAATCACCTCCAAAGAAAACTACAGTGAGGAAGAGCTTGAGAAAATTGCACATATCGTGGGTATTGGGGCGGTCAAATATGCTGATCTTGCGATCAACCGTGAATCAAACTATATTTTTGACTGGGACAAAATGCTCTCTTTCGAGGGGAATACGTCACTGTATATGCAGTATGCCTATGCCCGTATTCAGAGTATTTTCAGAAAATACGGTAAAAGTGTGGAGGGTAAAATTATCATTGGAGATACACTTGAACACAGATTGGCAGTGATGCTGCTGCGTTTTGAAGATGTATTGAATAAAGCCGCCGAGGATGCGGCACCCAATCAGATTACAACCTATCTCTACGAGTTGGTAACGCTCTTTATGCGTTTTTACGAACGTAACCCGATACTCAAAGAGGGAGTTGATGAACAGACGCGTATCTCCCGTCTGATGCTTGCAGATTTGACAGCCAGAACCATTAAGCAGGGACTGGCTATACTCGGTATACAGGTGGTCGACAGACTGTAACGGTGCCTGCCAAAGTTTCGGCTAAAAACAGAGAGAGGATAATATTAT
>WGDG01000255.1 GCA_015493425.1 Sulfurovum sp. | reverse complement strand
TGACCGTATGCTCATCCACCTGTATCTCGTTGATCGGATTGCCATCCTCAATAGACTTGAGTGTTTTGTAAAGATCCTCTAGCGTCGTCTCATTCATCGTTGGACACTCCGGCTTGGTTGAGGAGAGGACATAGGTATTCTTCTGACGCATTCTGTTGACCAGGTTATACTCTGTACCGATAGCCACTTTCTGTTCAGGGTCCAGTTCGTTGACATATTTGATCAACTGTGAGGTCGATCCGGCAAAGTCAGCTGCCTGCACCACCTTGGGATCACACTCCGGATGAACTGCAATCTTGATACCGGGGTACTTGTTGCGGTAAAACTCGATATCATCAACTGTAAAGAGCTGGTGTACTGAACAGAAACCGTTAAAGCAGATCACATCCGCCTCTTTAGGGTCACACTCCCCTTCACCGATCACGCATGACTTCAGCCCCATTTTGATGGCAAAGTTCTGCCCCAGACAACGGTCTGGCACAAAAAGAATCTTCTTACCGGTTTCGAGTCCCTTTTCAATGATTTTGAACGCATTAGATGAGGTACAGACATAGCCGCCCATTTCACCTACCTTGGCTTTGACCGTCGCATCGGAATTAATGTAGGTGATCGGGAGAATATCCTCTTTGGCAATGCCGTGATCTACCATATAGTTCACACTATCGTCAAAGTAACTGCCATCGATCATCCGTGCCATAGCACAGCAGGCGATTTTGGGCATCAGCACGCGTTTTTCCGGTGCGATCACTTTCACACTCTGCCCCATGAAGCCTACTCCGCAGAATACAACCCACGGATTGTCATCTGCTTTACATCGGCGTGCAAGCTCAAGGCTGTCTCCGGTAATGTCCGCCATCTCAAACACTTCATCCCGCTGATAATAGTGCGCAACAAGCGTTACATCCAGTTCTTTTTTCAATCTTTCAATTTCTGCTTTGTAGTCGATACTCATTTGCCATCCTTGTAGAATCTGGCTATTTTAGCAAAATTCGGATAAAATTGCATACTCTGCTTCTCTACTGTAGAGAGCCTATCTTAAAACTGTGGAACACTTATGGACTTTTTTACCAATCAAAATATTCTGCTCTATCTTGCCGCCTACCTGCTTTCAGGTATTCCTTTTGGCTACCTGCTTGCCAAACAATTTGCCGGCGTTGACATTAAACAGGCAGGCAGCGGCAACATCGGTGCAACCAACGTGCTTCGTGTGGTCAAAGAGAAAGACCCTGTACTGGCTAAAAAGCTTGGCGCAGCAACACTCTTTCTTGATGCCGTCAAAGGAATGGTGGTCATTTTTGTCGCAATGGCACTCGGAGCGCCTGAAAGTACACTCTGGACCATTGCAGTACTTGCTGTACTGGGGCACTGTTTTTCTCCTTTTCTCGGCTTTGAGGGGGGCAAAGGTGTCGCTACCGGTTTTGGTGTACTTCTCGTACTGATGCCTATTCCTTCGCTTATCGCCATCGTGGTATGGCTTGGCGCGAGTAAAGGACTTAAAATTTCTTCACTCTCTTCACTCATCGGTCTTGCTGCACTGCTGATCGCTTCGTACATCCTTTATCCGGATGTTCCGGGTATCGGATCACATGCACCTATCTGGATCATTGCTATCGTTATTTTTTACAAACACATCCCCAATATTGTACGTCTCATCAAAAAAGAAGAGACAAAGGTAATTTGACATGACTATCCATATCGAGCAGCTGACATTCGAAGCGATCATTGGACTGCTCGATTTCGAACGTGAACACACACAGCGTGTTATCATCGACCTTGAAGCAGTATATAACTATGAAAACGGTGCGTTCATCGATTATGCCGACCTGGCAGAAATGATTACCATACGGGTTCAGGAGGGCAGGTATAAACTTCTTGAAGATGCTCTTCTCGACCTTGAAACACTGATACTCTCAAGCTATTCCCATATTACAGCGCTCACGCTGAAGATCAAAAAACCCGATATTCTCCCAAACTGTCAGGTAGCACTTAGTCAACACTGGCACTACTGACATCTTTTTTTCATCTTTTTTGAGTCACTTTTTAATATTTTTTTCAGAAAGCCTTTATTTTATGCTATAATTTAAACATAACTTAAAATAAGGGGCATGCCAATGAGAGTATTGATCATGGAAGACGATATGCAGGTAAACGAAATGCTTGGCAAGCTATTGGGTGAGCATAACTACCAATGCGACATTACAGAGGATATCAACGATGCCAAATACTACCTCGATATCCGTAACTATGACCTGGTGCTGCTTGACTGGCCCAAAGGTGCCCCGTCCACCCACCTTGGTTTTATCAGTGATATTAAAAAAGATGCCCATAAAACTTCTGTCATTGTCATCTCTGACCGATTGGACAAAGACAGCGAAATCGAAGCACTCAAAGCCGGTGCAGATGATTTCATTCGCAAACCGCTTGACCAGGATATTCTCCTTGTACGCATCGAAGCAAAACTGCGCTTTGGTGTTTCCAATATTATAGAAATTCAGGAACTCATTATCAATCCGGAAGAAGAAAAGATCATCTATCAGGGCAATGAAATCGAACTGAAAGGGAAACCTTTTGAAGTTCTTACCCATCTTGCCATGCATAAAGATCAAATTGTTTCCAAAGAACAACTGCTCGATGCAATCTGGGAAGAGCCTGAGCTTGTCACCCCCAATGTCATTGAAGTTGCTATCAATCAGATTAGACAAAAAATGGACAAACCACTGGATATTACGACCATTGAAACAGTCAGACGCCGCGGTTACCGTTTCTGCTTTCCCAAAAAAATAAGCTAAACCTTTTCTCCCAATATGTAGAAATGGGCATCTTTGCCCACTGAAAAGATCAAAAATTCCATTTTCTTCCTTTATTAAATAAAGCATAAGCTTTGCTTGGTTATAACTCCCTATAAACCAAATCTGATGAGTAAAAAGGAAGAAAATTGGCATTATTGATTACAGATGAATGTATTGCTTGTGATGCATGCAGAGAAGAGTGTCCCAACGAAGCCATTGAAGAAAATGATCCTATCTATATTATCGATCCGGATCGTTGTACAGAGTGTGTCGGCCACTTTGATGAACCGCAATGTATTGCTGTCTGTCCTGTTGACTGTATCATTTCTGACCCTGACAATGTTGAGAATATTGACGAACTGAAATTCAAGTTCGAAAAACTGCAAGAAGAGGAATAGTTTTCCCATGGCCAAACGAACCGCCATCATCGATATCGGTTCAAACTCGGCCAGACTTGTTATTTACGAAAAAACCAGCCGCTACGGTTTTCATCTTATCTGCGAACAAAAATCCAAAGTCCGCATTGGCGAGGGTGCATATGAAAAAAGCGGCTACCTTCAACCCATTGGGGTTAAACGCGCCTTTCTCACCCTTCAATCCTTTCTACATACTATTGAGAAGTATCAGGCGAATACAGTACGCTGTGTTGCCACATCCGCACTGCGCGATGCACCCAACGGAAATACTTTTGTCCGCTGGATACGCAAAGAGCTCGGCCTTTCCATTCGCATTATTGATGGTAATGCCGAAGCGACCTATGGTGCTATTGCAGCAAAAAATCTGCTGCCTGCCAAAGAAGCCATCACCATAGACATTGGCGGCGGTTCAGCCGACATGGCACTGATTTCAAACGGTAAAATCATTGATACCTATTCGCTTAATCTTGGAACTGTTCGCCTAAAAGAACTCTTCTTTGACAAACAGTGTTCACGCAAAGAAGCCCGAAACGAAGCGAAAGCCTACATTCAAAGAGAACTGGAACTCCTTCCTAAACACTTTACATCTGCCCTTGCCATAGGTATTGGCGGTACAGCACGAACACTCAGCAAGGGTATTATGAAGCAAATGGAATACCCCCTCGACAAACTCCATGCTTTCACTTACGATGTTGAAACACACCAGGAATATCTTGAGGCAATCACCCGTTCCAGTGCCAAAGGCCTTAAACGTTTCAACCTCAAAAAAAGCCGTTACGATACCATTAGAGAGGGAACACTTATCTGGCTTGCTATTCTCGAACATATCGGTGCCAAAAAAGTGATGACCAGTGCCGTAGGCGTACGTGAAGGTGTCTTTTTGGAAAAGTTGCTCAAAAACGACAAGCTCTCTTTTCCCAAAGAGGTCAACCCCAGTATCCGTTCACTGCTTGACCGTTTTAAAACCTATGTCAATATTGAATCAAAAAAGAAACATAAACGCCGTATTGCTACGGCACTCTATGATCTGATGCAGTGTGAGATAAACGATGACAAGCGCTACGCCAAAGAGCTACAGTGGGCACTGATGCTCTCGAACATTGGGAAGACACTGACCATTTACAAATCACACCAGCACGCCTTCTACATTGCTATGCAGGAACTTAACTACGGTTTTACGCATGAACAGATACTGCTGGTCTCCCTGCTGCTGCGTATGCACGGCAAAGAACTGCTGCATAAGCCGCTTTTTGGCACTTTTGTCGATATGCTGCCACCCAAGGATCATCTAATGTGGCTGAGTTTCATCTATACACTGAGCATCTTCCTGCATGAAGCCTCCAATGATGCAAAGATCACTTTCAGTTACAGCAATCAGACCCTCTATATCCACTCAAACCAGACACTCTATCTGGCAAAAGAGAAGATCAAAACCCTTGAAAAACCGATACCGTTTGCGATCATTATTGAAGATGAAGAGAAGCTCCCAAGCTGCAAAGAGTTGGGCATAACGTAGAATTTCTAATTTCTAATTTCTAATTTCTAATTTTGACATACGCTTTCGCGTATTGTCAACTCTTAGAACTTCGTTCCCATAGAGAACTCGAACGGTGCTGTTTCATCACCCTGTTTGTCATCAAGTGCATATCCAAAAACAAGGTTGATAGGACCGAAACCGGACTGCCACTCCAATACTGCACCTATTGAAGAGCGTGTAATATTATCAAAACTTTTTACTTTAACTGTATTGCTGACAGGGTCAAGATAGCGTTCATCACTTGAACCTATGGTACCGATGTCATAGAAAAATGCAAGACGCATTTTGGCAGCTTCTGAAAGCGGTACACTCGCTTCTACTGTTGCAGAACCACGGTAGGTTCCCCCAATTCTGTCATTGCTCACTTCGATCGTAGGAGAGATAGAATATGCCTGGTAACCTCTCACGCTTCCAATACCACCCATAAAGAGTCTCTCCGCAACTGGCAGCTTGGCATCATCATCTTTTTTAATGTAGGTACCTCTTAGTTTAAATCGCAAAATCAGGTCATAATCAATATAGTCTTCTAACCCGTAATAAGCACCAAATCTTCCATTCAACTTCGTAAAGTCGCTATATCCGGCAGGATATACTGCAGGGTTATAGCTGTCTCCATCAAGTGATGCAAACTCAAAATTCAAAGAGGCAATGTATCCCTCTCTTGGCAGATAATAGTCATCCGTATTGTCAAAAGAGATACCTGCAAAACCGGAAAGCTTTGTATATTTGTCAGAGTAAAGTCGTCTTGCAATATCAGTCAGAGTGGAATTATCATAATTATTATTATACTCGGAGTTATTATCCATATATCCGATACCAACAGAGGCATACCAGTGTCTAAAGAACTGGCGTCCAACGTTCAACGATCCACCAAGTGTATCTTCGGTATAGTCGTAGTACTCATACTTACGCTTATAGAAGCTCAAACCGAGGCTGTAGAGGCTGTCCCAGACTCTCGGGTTGACAAAAGAGAGGTTATAGCTCTGTGAAACTTTCGAAATGTCAAACCCGAGACTTCCTGTAATCCCTGTACCAAAAAGGTTCTTGTCTGAAACACTGGCATTAACCATCAGCCCTTCATAGCTTCCATATCCGCCACCAAGTGAAATGGTTCCAGTTGAGGTCTCTTTCACTTTGACGAGAAGATCGACAGCATCATCTGAAACACGTTGTGTCTGAATGTCTACCTTTTCAAAGAATCCGGTTCTTCCAAGGGCATGCTTACTCTCTTTCAAATCCGTTGCATTATAGATGTCACCCGGTGCAAGGTAAATATAACGTCGGATAACACGGTCTTTGGTCGTGTCATTCCCACTGATGAGTACATCGTGAATATGTACTTTTTTACCCGGGTCGACTACATACTGAAGATTGACCGTATGGGTTGCTTCGTCTTTACGCATCTGTGGAGAAACATGAGCATAGGCATATCCCAAATCACCCACCGCATTTTTGATCATCTCCATATCTTTTCGCATACGCTTGATATTGAAGATCTTTCCTTTTGTCAGCTTGAGATTGGAAAGCAGCTCTTTTGTATCAAGACCCGGTACATTTTGTGAAATGGTTACATTGCCTACACGGAACTGCGCCCCTTCTTTGATCTGATAATCAACTTCCGCAGTCCCCGAACTGTAATCGACACGCATCAGGGGCTTGCTGACTTCTGCATCAATATACCCATGTTCCATATACGTCTCTTTAAGACGGTAGGCATCATACTCAAGCTGATCAACATGCACTGCACCATCGTTAAGGAAAGGTATCCAGCCAAGGAAATCTTCTTCTTTGTTCACAAGGTTTCGCTCGAGGTCACTTGCGTCAAGCTCCTTTGCACCAATGAAGTTAATTTTTTTGATCTTGATCTTTTCACCCTTGTTAATATTGAAAACGATCGAAACTGCATGATCTCCTACAGGCTTCTCTGTCACTTCAATGATAGAATCATAATCCCCCATACTTTGCAGACGCTCTGAAAGCAGTTTTTTTGCCTGTTCTACTTTTTCTTTGTCATACATGTCACCACGCTTCAAACCAATACTCTGAAGCAGTTTCTTCGCATCATCATTTGAACCCATTCCCTTGATCTCCACATGGGCAATAGCAGGTTTCTCTTTGAAGTGATAGATCAGTGTACCGCCTTTTCGGTCGACCCACACATCCTCGAAGTAGCCCTGATTATAGAAGTTCACGATCGATGCATTAATCTTTTCTATATTCATGGGGTCACCCACACGCAGATCAGCTACCTCGAGTGCAACTGAAGGTGAAAGGTGGTGCAAGCCTTCGAACTTGATGTTTGTGATCTTCTGTGCGAAGAGAAGAGAGCCGACAAGCAGCCAGGAGAGTACAATTTTTCTAATCATAAAGTCACCTTGAAATAATTTGCACTCATTTTATCGTTTTTTCAATAAGAGCCGTATGAAAAAATGTTATAATCCCACCAAACACCGCTTGTAGCCGGGCTTTGGCGGTAATTTGTATTTGTAAAAGAGGGGTCAATGACAGCAGAAGAAATCGGTATAAAACGCATCGGTATTATAGGGCTTGGACTTATGGGAGGCTCACTCGCTCTCGCACTTAAAAAGAGCGGCTCAAACTGCCGATTTTTAGGGCTTGACCACAACCCGAAACACTGTAAAGAAGCACTCGAGCTAAAGATTGTTGACGAAGTTGTCGACTCACTCGATGCACTTTCCCATTGTGATATCATTGTGCTTACCATACCCGTTGACGGCATTATTGCTGTAGCCCACGAGCTCAAACCGGCCAATCCCAACTGTACAGTTATCGATTTTGGAAGTACCAAAGCAAAAATTTCAGCCAGTATTCCCAAAGAAACCCGTCACTATTTTGTTACTGCACACCCGATGACCGGTACGGAAAAGTTCGGCCCGACAGCAGCGCTGCCAGACCTGTATGAAGGAAAGGTTGTCGTACTGTGCGACCTTGAAAAAAGCGGCATACACCAGCAGGAAACCGCCAAAGCACTCTTTGAACGTCTTGGTATGAAAATGGTTTTTATGGGAGCCGAAGAACATGACCGCCATGCGGCCTTCATCTCCCATATGCCCCATGCACTCAGTTATGCACTTGCCAATGCTGTCATGCGCCAGGAAGATCCTGAAAGTATCGTTGCACTTGCAGGCGGAGGATTCAGAGATATGAGCCGGATCGCCAAATCTTCCCCAAGTATGTGGGAAGACATTTTCAGACAGAACAAATCCAACCTCATCGATGCCATTGAAGCTTTTGAAAAAGAGCTGAAATACTGCCGTACTATGGTGGAGAAAGAAGAGTGGAAAGCACTAAACCACTGGATGAAAGAAGCTAACGCGCTGCATGATATTTTATAATTTATAGCGAATGGTCGCGATTACGTTGACCTTTCTTTTCGCTGTTTTTTCAATCACTTCTTTAAGCATTTTCTTTTCATCTGCAGAAAGCATCCCTGTGGCGATCACTTCACAACGTACCTCCACACCTTCTGCCTGAGGGAGTACTTCAATATGTCTCAGTGTCACATCGTGTTCTTGAAGCCTGAACGTTATATTAGTCAGTTTCTGCTGCAGAGATATGGTACTTTTCATCTGCTCAAAGGCGCTGTAAAGCGGTACGGCAACAATCAAAACAATCGCCAGCCAGATTGTCACTCCTTTTTTGGCAATAGAAAGGGGTGAGTAACCAAGCAGTACAAACGTCAGCGCTGCTGCCAGTACGATGCCTACGAGGTTGGTTAAAAAGAGTAGAAAAGCCGAAGAGAACATATGCCACTCTCCCCAGCCAAGCCCAATCCCCGAAACAGCAATAGGCGGTACCAGAGCTACGGCAATCGCCACGCCTGCGAGAGAGCCGGAAATCTTTTCGTTACTCTTGGCATATGCAGCTGCCGCTCCCGATGCTATGGCGACAAAAAGATCCAGAATAGTGGGAGAGAGCCTCCCGGCCATTTCCGTTGTCAGTTTGGCTATGGGCATCATCCACGCAATCACTGCGGCTGTCAAAAGTACCGAGAGTACTCCTATGGCAATGGTACGAGCCGAAGTCAGTTCCAGGTCACTGTCCTGACGCAGCACCCCCATACTGAGGCTTACAATAGGCTGCATCAAAGGCGCAAGCAGCATCGCACCGATAATCACCGAAGCAGAATTGATAAAGAGCCCAAAAGTAGCGATCATTGTTGCCAGGATCAATAGTGTCATGAATGTGGAAGTAAGTTTGGCCTCTTCCCGCAACGTCGAAAAAAGTGTACTGTACTGTGCCTGTGAAGCGTGTGAGAACAGAGGGATTGCTTTACTCAAATAGGTTGCACTCTCTTCATCACTTGGCAGATGATCTATTTTGGCACTGTTTTTTCCTTTGACTGCCTCAGACTGCTTTTGCCAAAACGTTTCCCCGACACTCAGTGCTACTGCCTGTTTCTCTACCCTAAGGGCTACCGGTGTCTGGGTACGCATACCGCTGTCTACAATGACTTCAAGAGGCGACTCCGTTTCAACCTTCAAATAGGCACTTCTCAAATACCCCAAAGACCGTGGCAGCACTTTTGGTGTCCACCGCGGTACCAGTGCCCCAAAAAGATAGGAGATATACTGCAAAATAGATGTGGGAGCGAGAATCAGCAAAGAGAGCTTCCCGTCAGCGGCATGAATCTGTGAAGCAAGCAGTTTGGAGGCAAACGTACTGTTATCATATTCCACTGCCACCATTCCCACAGCAGAGAGTTTCAGTGTTTTTTCATTCTCATCGGTAAGCAGGAAACGCCTGTGATGCAAACGCCTGACTTTGGAAAGGGTATGCCAGAAAAGTCTAAATCGGGAAACCAGACTTCTTTCCTTCAACACCGCATCATAAATATCCAAAGGAG
>WGDG01000254.1 GCA_015493425.1 Sulfurovum sp. | reverse complement strand
GTGAGATCTGTTTTGTCGAAAATACCTATGACGAGGTACTTGCCCGTCATATGAACATTGACCAGCCCGGCGAAACGGTCGACACGGAAGGCAATGTGGTGGGTACCCACAAAGGCTACATGCACTACACCATTGGAAAGCGCCGCGGTTTCTTTGTGCACGGTGCACACGACCCGCACTTTGTGGTGGATATCAAGCCCGAAGAGAACCAGATTGTCGTCGGCACACGTGAAAAACTGGAAGTATTCGACTTTGAGGTTAAGCAGATCAACCTTTTTGAAGCGTTGACAGAGTTTGACTGTGAAGTGAAGGTACGCTACCGTACCACCGCAGTACCGTGTAATGTCACCATCGAAGGAGAACGCGCCAAAGTGACCTTGAAAGAGCCGGTTTTCGGCCTTGCCAAAGGGCAGGTAGCCGCTTTTTATGACGGACGCAGACTGCTTGGCGGCGGAGTGATTGTTTAAGGCATCAACAGGCTAAAAAACGGGGGAGGATGAAATGTTAAACAGGGTACTTTCAAGTACGTATGGCATATTGGCAACGACAGTTGCAGGTTTCGGCGGTTTGTTTGCTGATGCATTTTTTGGAAAATCAGGATTTATCGCAACCCTTGCCTTGGCGCTGATTCTTCTCCTTATAGCCTTTATCAAAGAGCGAAAGATACAACAGCTTTATGCCAATGAAACGATTCCTATTCCCATTGTTGTCAGTGTAGATGACAGTACACCGATTGAAATTCATTTTAAAGCCCTTTTGGCACGTATTGCCGAAGATGACAGCCGTTTTGCAGGGCTTGAGAAAAAACTGGAGAACTATTTCAACATCTCTGAACAGATGCTGACATTCAAATATGACGGTGAGATGTACGACCGTGCCAGGCTTATCAGTTTTTTGCAGATCATTCGGTATGTGCTCAATGATATTCAGCGCAGACTGGACAATAAAGCCTGTTTTCATCTTTTCTTTTTGAGACGACCCGCTGTCGGTGTGGCACTTGGCGGGATGTTCCGTACAGACGGGATTGTGGTATATCAGAACAACGACTACTCCAATACACTGGACAAAGTGGCAAAAATCGATTCGAGAAAATACAAAGAGAAAGTTTCAGATTTCAAACATTTTAAGATCATGAAAAAACTTAAGGATAAAAAAGAGAGGCAGCTTTTGGTAGCCGTACAGATCTCAAGCCATAATATTTCGCTTGAACACCCCTCACTGCGTAAATTTAAAAATGTGATTGTGCTGGAATCTGTACGTAACGGTACACTTCCCACCGATGCCGAAAGTTTCAAAAGCGACCTGTGGGTAGAGCATGCCCAAGAGATTTACAACATTATCAACGAGTATAAGGGAGAATTTGACGGCATTACGCTGGTGCACTCCATGCCGGAAGCCATAGGTGTCATACTGGGAATGGCACTGGAGAACTACTGGAATATCGATGTGTACCAGTTTGACAGAGGCGAGTACCGCAATGTGATCAATCTTCAGGAAATCAAATACTATTTTTAGGGTGAAGCATGTGGTTTGTCAGAATACGAAAAGAACGTAGAGCGTTTTACGATGCGGCAGAGGTGGTACACCGTACCGCACGTATCGAATCGAAACTTGAAATGCTTGGAGGCACGGGAAGCGGTATTTATGACAAATACAAAGTGCTTGAACAGTTTTTTCCGGAAGAGATGGAGACAAAGATCATTGAGCTTGGAACCATACGAAACAGAGTCGTCCACGGCAACCCGAAAATAGAGAACCCCAAAGCGGTGTTCAAACTCTGTAAAGAGGTTGAAAAGATGATCGATGCGTATCCCCAAAGTAACAAAAAGAAACTTCGTGTTTTCAGCTTGTTGCTTGTGTTGGTCTTGCTAAGTGTTATTGCAATAGGTGTGTGGGAGATAGTGGGACATGCATAAAAAATCATTGGCTGAGGCGATTTTTCTGTTTAACCGTATTGAGACACTCTTGCGGCAGCGTGGCGGGCAGGGAGAGAGTTTCAGTGACCTTGTGAAAAGTTTTAATGTCTATCTGGACAAAGAGCCGGAGATCAAAGCGGCAAAACGGCGTGCGGACAGCATGGGATACAAGTTTTACTATGACAGGACTGAAGGTACGTATCAAATTAAAGACCAGTATCTCAAAGAGCGCGGCATCTTTGATGATTTGAGAACCTATAAGTCATGTCGTCAACAGCATGCTGACTATATTGCCTATAAAAAAGGCCTCATTGGCGGATTTTACAATAATTTGCGTTCGATTGCGTTTGAGAGAAACAATCTTCTGCACCAGGGCAACTATACAATCAAAAATTTTCCCCGTTTCAAAAAGGCCTGCTATCAGGTCATTGATTTTCTGGAAAAAGGCAAACAGCCGCGTTTTGGCATTATCAATCTGCATCAGAATGATTCTTTGCGTAACCGGCTGACAACATTTGCATGGGACACCCCGTCATTCTGGCTTCGTATACTGATTACCGTACCGGTTGTATTCTGGCTGTTTCACTATTTTAATGTGTGTAGTGACTGTTCGCAAACGGTTACATATGTATGGATCGGTATTGTTTCACTGTTTTTCTATTCGATGGTGTTTCTGCTTCTGGACATTCTCCGGTTTACATTTCGTTCGGAAGAGAATATGCAGGCAGTTGTATTTGGTGCCGGTATCATCTTTTTCGGATCGATGTTTTTGGCACACTCCTGTTCAGGGAGCAAAGAGAACATCTCCTCAACGGCTGTACAGGATGCAAAAGCGTGTACTTATTATGTTGTCAATGCTAACAGGCTCAATGTACGGGCATATGCCTCTACCACTGCCAGTCGGGTAGCCCGCCTCCTGCGCAATACAAAAGTATGTGTCACAGAAAAAAAAGGCAAGTGGGCATACGTCAAAGGGAAAGGCTGGGTATATACACGTTACCTTTTGCCCTCGGGAATTATCAAGCCTTCGACAACAGCACTATCGAAAAAGACAATAAAAAACAGCACACATAAAGTGCATCCAAAAAATGCTCACAACCATGTTTCAAAACCAAAGAAGTTCGTTGCAAAACACAGACCGGTTGTCATATGGCACTGTAGTGCGCAGAGCAAACGCGCAAGCGGCTGGGTGGAAAAAACGGGACTGGAAGCAGCGAAAAAAGGTGCGCTGCATCAGTGTGAGATCCGCAGGCAGACTGAGGTACCGTGCCGTATTGTGACCTGCTATAAAAAGTGAGCAAAAAAAGTTACTTCTTGCACTTCCTCTTACGCCATTCTTTCATGGCGGAGCGCTTCCAGAGCCAGTTGAGAAGCAGATAGATAAGATAGGCAACAACCGTAGAATAGAAGGCGGTGCCGACGTAAAGAGGGAGGACAATGTTGTCCCAGTTATCTTTGAACCACTGCATGGTCAGGTCAACATGATGAATGCCCTCGTGTCCCAATATGAGGTTGCCCGTGAGGTATTCAAGATACCACAGAGGCGGATAGGTAACAGGATTGCTCAGCCACACTGTCGCCAGTGCAATGGGGACGTTAAAGCGCATCAGCGGCGTGGTGATCATGACACCTGCCATCTGCATGGGCATTGGTATGAACCCCCAGAACAGGCCGACAAGCACCCCTTTGGTAATCATTTTCCGGTTGATGTTGAAATATTCCCGTGGAATGTGGTACTTGTCAAGAATATGGTCAAATTTATCTTTGTGTGTAGCGATCTTTCTGAAAAACTGTCGTATCATTGTTAATCCGTGCTTATGCAATTGATTTGCATTAGTGTAGTATCAAAGCCCTTTAAATCCCCTTTTTATCAACTTTGGAGTAAAATACGCCTGATTTAAATTCCCCTTAAAGGCTATGACATGAGCGGATATATGATATTTTCAGGCACATCCAACCCACAACTGGCAGAAGAGATTGCAACCTATCTCGAAATGCCTCTTTCCAAAGCGAACATCAATCGTTTCAGTGACGGTGAGATCTCCGTACAGATTGCCGAAAGTGTACGGGGAAAAGATGTTTTTATTATTCAGCCGACCTCCGCACCTGCCAATGCCAACCTGATGGAACTGCTTATTATGACCGACGCACTCAAGCGTTCTTCTGCCAAGTCCATTACTGCGGTCGTACCCTACTACGGGTATGCAAGACAGGACAGAAAAGCAGCGCCGCGTGTACCCATTTCAGCAAAGCTTGTGGCAAATCTGATGGAAACTGCAGGGATTACCCGTGTGGTAACAGTGGATCTGCACGCTTCGCAGATTCAGGGCTTTTTTGATATTCCTGTCGATAACCTCTACGGTGCGATCCTCTTTATGGATTATATCAAGGCTAAAAATTTCCCTAATCCTATTATTGCTTCGCCGGACATCGGCGGGGTAGCACGTGCACGCTACTTTGCCAACAAGCTGGGACTCGATATGGTCATTGTCGACAAACGCCGTGAAAAAGCCAATGAGTCGGAAGTCATGAATATTATCGGTGATGTTGAAGGTAAAGATGTTATTCTCATCGATGATATGGTTGATACAGCAGGAACCATGGTCAAAGCCGCAGCCGCACTTAAGAAACTCGGCGCCACATCGGTCATGGCATGCTGTACCCACCCCGTACTTTCCGGACCTGCGTACGAGCGTATTGAAAACGGTGAACTTGATGAACTGGTGGTTGCCAATACCATCCCGATGACGAAACCTTCCGAAAAGATCAAAATGCTCTCTACAGCTTCGATGCTCGGAGAGGTAATAAGACGTGTACACAATAACGAGAGTGTCAACTCTCTTTTTGAAACAAATTAGACACAGTAGGGTGCTGTGCACCAAAGGCACTTATTTCAGTCGCCCCCCCACGGCACCGGAACGTGAATACTGACAACAACCAAGAAGGAAACGTGTGACAAAAAAAGTACCGCAGAAGAATATCCGTAACTTCTCCATTATCGCCCATATCGACCACGGAAAGTCTACGCTTGCAGACCGTATTATCCAGGAGTGCGGGGCGGTCAGTGACCGGCAGATGAGCGCACAGGTGATGGATACGATGGATATCGAAAAAGAGCGCGGCATTACCATTAAAGCCCAATCGGTACGTCTTGACTATATCAAAGATGGTGAACACTATATTCTCAACCTCATTGACACTCCGGGTCACGTTGACTTTTCCTACGAAGTAAGCCGTTCGCTTGCTTCCTGTGAGGGAGCGCTGCTCATTGTCGATGCCGCGCAGGGTGTCGAGGCGCAGACCATTGCCAACGTTTACATCGCCATTGAGAATGACCTTGAACTTATACCTGTCGTGAACAAAATTGACCTGCCTGCTGCCGACCCTGACCGTGTACTGACAGAGCTTGAAGAGGCCATCGGCATCGATGCGACAGAGCATGCACTGGTTTCCGCAAAAACAGGGCAGGGAGTGCCCGAACTCATCGATATGATTGTCGAAAAGATCCCTGCACCCGAAGGTGACGAGAATGCACCGACCAAAGCACTCATCTATGACAGCTGGTTTGACAACTACCTTGGGGCACTCGCACTGGTGCGCGTATTTGAAGGCAAGATCGAAAAGGGTCAGAAGATCAAGATCATGGGTACCAAAGAGGAGCATCAGGTACTTGACCTGATGTACCCAAACCCTATCAAGCCTGTTAAAACCCAGAGTCTCGATACGGGTGAGGTTGGCATTGTCGTCACAGGTCTCAAAACAGTCGAGGGGCTTCAGGTGGGAGATACCATCACCGATGCGAAGAACCCGACACCAGAGGCCATCGGCGGTTTCGAGCCAGCAAAACCTTTTGTCTTTGCAGGTATCTACCCCATCGAGACGGACAAGTTCGAAGACCTGCGTGACGCGCTCAACAAGCTCAAGCTCAACGACTCCGCACTCAGTTTCGAACCGGAGAGTTCGATGGCGCTTGGTTCGGGCTTCCGTGTCGGTTTTCTGGGTATGCTGCACATGGAGGTGGTCAAGGAGCGTCTGGAGCGTGAGTTCGACCTTGAGCTCATCGCCACCGCACCGACGGTTGTTTACCGTGTCAAGCTGACCAACGGGGAGGAGATCACCATTCAGAACCCTTCCGAGATGCCCGAAGTGCAGAAGATAGACACCATCTACGAACCCTATGTCAAGGCGACCATCCTCACCCCGCAGGAGTATGTGGGCAACCTCATCAAGCTGCTCAACGATCGTCGAGGGGTGCAGATAAAGATGGACTACCTCAACGAGTCGCGTGTATTGATGGAGTATGACATTCCGATGAACGAGATCGTTATGGATTTTTATGACCGTCTCAAAACCGTGACGAAAGGGTATGCGAGTTTCGACTACGAACCTATCGAGTTCCGTCCCGGCGATCTTGTCAAGCTTGATATTCGTGTGGCAGGCGAAGTAGTCGACTCCCTTTCCATCATTGTACCGCGCGATAAAGCACGACAGCGTGGGCTTGCCTTTGTAGAGAAGCTAAAAGAGCTCATTCCAAGACAGCTCTTCGAAGTGGCTATCCAGGCGAGTATCGGAAATACGGTCATTGCCAGAACCAACGTGAAGTCGATGGGCAAGAACGTGACAGCAAAATGTTACGGTGGTGATATTACCCGTAAGCGTAAACTGCTTGAGAAGCAGAAAGAGGGTAAGAAGCGTATGAAGGCCATCGGTAAGGTAAATGTACCGCAGGAAGCCTTTATGGCAGTATTGAAGCTTGACAGCTAAACAGAAAAGGTAAAACCATATATGTGGGACTGGATTACAAAATGGGCCTTTCATATCCATCTGATCATGGCGATCTCCTGGATTGGCGGATCGGTCTTTATGTTCGTACTCGGTGTATCGCTGAGAGATAAAAAAGCACAGCAGGAAGTCTACCCGCATATCGGGCCTATTTTCGGATGGTTCGAAGTGGTTTCGTTGATTTTGCTGCTTACCACCGGATTTATTATGGGAATCCATTATCATCTTTTTGATATTCTGATGCATCCCAACGGAAGCCCAATCTCTGATGCCCTGCATAAAAAGATCATTCTTGTGGGCATTCTGACTGTGGCGACTGTTATCCATTTTATTATTGCCTATAAAACAAACGGAAAAGTACGTACACCGCTGCAGCAGTTTCTCTCACGAAGCTCCAGCATGCTTATCTTTTTTTTGAACCTTTTTGTCATGCATTATGCCATTGTACTCAGAGACATTCTCTAAGCATTAGAGAAAATAAAATGACTTGATCGTTTTGTTTTTCTGATTCATTTTATATGTACTTCCGGAAAAAGCAAAAAAAGATGCTTTTTCCCCTCTTTACAGCCTACAAAAGCAATTTTTTAACGATAGGACTGATAGCATAATATATTACACAAGTTCAAGGAGAAGAAAATTATGCACAAAATCATTTTAGCATCTATGGCAGCGGCATCATGTATTTATGCAGCCGACAGTTTTTCGGAAATGTTCACTGAGGGGAAAGCCTACGGAAATATTAAGTACTACTACATTCAGACAGATAAGCAAAATGACAATCCTTACAAGGATACGTCAGCACACGCCAACGCCATTGGCGGACAGATTGGGTTCGAGACGGCATCATTGATGGGCTTCAAGGCCAAAGCAACCTTTATGACAACTAACGGATTCTCACTTGGAAATCCTGTCGATACGTCTATTCTGGGAAGAGATAACGGCGTACGCCTGGGTGCGCAGTACGCAGATGATTCCTTTACCGTACTTGGCGAAGCACTTCTGCAGTATAACTATGAGGGGTTTATGGCAAACTACGGGCGCCAGGTCATCAAGACACCGCTCATTCACGCCAAAGAGGTACGTATGCTGCCTTCTGCTGTTCAGGGTGCCATGCTCTCTTACACAGACAAAACAAACGGGTGGAGTATAGGCGGGTCTTATCTGACACACTTCAAGCAGCGTACTTCTGACAGCTTTGTCAATATTGTCGAGCATGCACTGGGTGCGAATACACGTGCAATTACGGGTAGTGATACAGGAGATGTATGGTATCTCGATGCTGCGTGGCACAACGATGCAGTCTCGGTTTCTGTCTATGACTATTATGCGAAAGACTTCCTCAATTCACTCTATGCTACTGCTGCCTATCATGGTGAAACAGGCGGGCATGCATTCGGTCTTGCCATTGAGGGGATTATGCAGCGCAGTATCGGCAATGCAGACAGCAACCTTGCAAAAGCAGGGTCTGTAACGGGAGGCAAAGCGATCAATGCCGAATCTATCTCACTCAAAGGTGACATCCATTTTGGAGAGAGTACTTTTATGGCGGGATACTCCTACGTAACCAAAGACGACAATGCCCATGACAGCCTTGTACTGCCTTGGGACGGTACGCCGCTTTATACCAACATGATCACATCGAACGATCTCTTCTCTTCCAACTACGGAAAGGGACTGAAGGCTGACTCCATCTACATAGGAGGTACCAGCTCTTTCAAGATCGCCTATACGCAGACATACGACTTTACAGGCCACACCGGTTTCAAGACAGTGCTTTCTTACATGAATGCAGACAACGACAGGTTTACAAAAGGCAACCAGCAGGACTTCAACGTCGTACTTGCCTACAACTACGACAAACACCTCTCCATTGCACTTAAAGGTATCTGGGTCAAAAATAATACCGGTGCAAAAGCCGATGGAACCGTTACACAGCTTGACGACTTCCAACAGTACCGTGTCATCGCCAACTACAAATTCTAATTTTCTGTGAAGTGTCTTCTGGATTCTCCGGACACTTCGTCTCTCTTATTTCAGTAACGCCTCTTCATCTACTGCATCAATCTGTTCCGGTTTCAAATACGCTTTTGCATAGGTTTTGTAGACGCCCGAAGTAATGAAAAGCTCGAACAGATCCGCATCGATGTGGCGCTCCTCTTTCATCTTTTTCATAATTGTCAGTGCTTCGGAGAGGGTTTTGGCTTTTTTGTAGGGTCTGTCTGAAGCGGTAAGCGCTTCAAAAATATCAGCAATAGCCAGAATGCGTGAGGGGATGGAGAGGTCATGCTCTGTCAGGGAGCGCGGATAGCCTCTGCCGTCAAGTGTTTCATGGTGTTCACCGGCAACAGTGGGGATCGCTTTCATGTTTTCGGGGAAGGGGAGGTGTTCGAGCATCCTGATGGTCATGATGACGTGTTCGTTGATCTTGAAGCGTTCCTCTTCGGTCAGTGTCCCTTTTTGCACACAGAGGTTGTAGAGCTCTCCGCGGTTGTAGAGGTACTGGGGTACCGGCAAAGTAAAGCGTTCGCGCTTGTATGATTCTTCGTCAAAGTCCACTCTTTCAATGAGATGGTACGGTTTGTCATCAAGCAGTCTCTCTACGGTAGGCAGCGGCAGAGG
>WGDG01000253.1 GCA_015493425.1 Sulfurovum sp. | reverse complement strand
TTAAAAAAGGCCGCCGCGTACTTTGCAAAGCACCAAAGCTGAAGTACGCGTTCATTCGTACCCATGCTTTGGAATATCCTGTCAGAAGAATGTGCAAAGTGTTGAAAGTCCATCCAAGCGGTTATTATGCTTGGGTAAAAGAGCCTGAATCACCACGCGCCAAAGAGAACAAGAAGCTGCTTGAAAAGATCACAGAGGCCTATGAACAGAGCAATCGTACCTATGGGTACAGGAATATTCATAGAGATCTTGTTGAATCCGGGATTGCTGTAAACAAAAAAAGAGTGGCACGTCTGATGAGCCTGCATAAGCTCTATGGTGTGGGGATGGTGAAGAAACGTCCCAAGCATAAAGCAGGCAGACCGCACCAGGCACATCCCAATCACTTGAAACAGTGCTTTATCGCTATCAGGCCAAATGCACTGTGGGTAACGGATATCACCTATATCAGAACCTATGAGGGATGGCTCTATCTGGCAGTAATCCTTGATCTGTTCAGCAGGAAGGTGATCGGATGGTCTATGAGCCACAGGATGACACGGCAGCTTGCTTTGAATGCCTTTGAGATGGCAGTATCAAGAAGAAATATAAGCGATGAAGTAATCCTACATTCAGACCAGGGATCGCAGTTTGCCTCTTCTGACTGGCAGCGGGCTCTGAAGAAATACAGTGTTACTCCCAGTATGAGCAGACGAGGCAACTGTTATGACAATGCTGTAGCTGAAAGCTTTTTCAAGACACTGAAAAAAGAGTGTGTCAGAAAATATATCTTCAAAACCAGAGAAGAGGCAAAACGGAAGATTTTTGAATATATCGAGATGTTTTACAACCCAAAAAGACGGCATAGCTACCTGGATTATCTATCTCCAAATAACTTTGAGATAAGATATTATTCGGACATCAAAAAAGAAGAGGTGTTGGCGACTAATTTTGTGTCTATGAAATAGGGGCCATTCCACTACGCCGCAAGCGTTCAGTTCACTCTCCACACCTTGATCTTCGGCGCATTTTTTACAGGCGATGACTCTCACACCGACCTCTTCGATCATCCGAACCTGCTCTTGTACCTCTTTGTTGGAAGCGAGCAGTTTTTGTGAAGCGCCCCACACCAGCAGCGTGATCTCGTCAAGCCAGCCCAGTTTTTTGGCATTGTAGGTGTAGAGCAGCACCATGTGCATGGTTGTATCTATGTTGTCCGTTGTCCAGTGTACCAGTAGTTCTTTTTTCATGGTTAAACCTTTGTTTGTTTTTTCCTCGATAAGGATGCTGTAGTATAACGGTTATCGCGGGAAAGGGGAATGGTTCAGATGAACGATTATCGGTACTTTTTGAACATTTTGCGAAATGCGCTTGGGGAGAGGGAGGTTTCGCTTTTAAAGTATTTGCTGAAGTTGGAGCTATCGAAAAAACCCAGAGACTCGCCGATGGCATCGACAGTTTTATCGGTAAAGATCAGTTCGCGCTTTGCCTCTAAGACCCTGCGCTCTTTGAGGAGTCTGCTTAGTGTCTTGCCGGTATGTTGTTTGAGTATCCGGTTGAGATGCTGCGGGGTGAGCGAGAGTTTTTCGGCATAGGTCTCTGCATCATAGACTTCTTTGTAGTGCGTCTCGATAAGCCGTCTTATCTTTGGCAGCCGTGTGTCAGGCTGTGGGTGCGACTTTTTTTGGCGGTTGCGCTTGATGTCGGCACAAAAGTACAAAAGCGTCTGTAGCAGTGAGCGTAGCAGTGCGGCAGAGCTTTGCTGTTCGTAGTACCTGTTTGCCAGCAGATCCAAAAGCGCATGAAACGGCTCACGCTGCTTTTGGGGTATATCGATATAGACATCATCTCCAAAATCGATAAAGAGTGCATCAAGCACCCCGGAGGCGTTTTGCAGATACGATGGGGTAAACATCATCGTATAGCCTTCGCATCTGCCCTGCCACAGATGCACCTTGCCCGGTGCGATAAAGTGCAGTCTGTTTGGGACGATGGGCACTGCATTGTAGTCGATATGCTGCACCCCAAAGCCCTCTTTGACATAGATCATCACATAAAAGTCGTGCCTGTGCGCCTGCTCTCTGGGAGAAATGGCCGAGAGCGACATGAGCTTAAAGTCACTCTGCAGATCGTGTGTGATGCGGGGGATCTGTTTAGTGTCTCTTGGCATAAAAACTTCTTTGCATTTTTTGAAATGATACCCGATAAACTACGATATGTAAATGAGGCAACGCGGCACGGGGCTACTCCTCCTCACCTTTCGCTCCGGCTTCAAGCATGCCGTACATCGCTCTTTCAACCTCTTTGGCAAGCGAGAGAAGTTTGGGAGAGAGCTTGGTACCGCCGTGTATCATCATGTCAAGATTCATCGTGTAGAGATAGATATCGCCGTTTGGCTCTTCGATGATACCGATACGGCACGGCATCAGACCGATGTACTCCCTGGAGTAGTTGAGGAAATGATCGGCAATGGTAGGCGAGCAGTAGGAGCGGATCTGCGTATAGACACCGTTTTTTCTAGGCATCACTTTGTGGTCAACTACTGCCAGACCGTGTTCACTTGCCACCTCGTCCATCACCTCGATAGCGTTATCTATCGCCTCTTGTTTGCTCATGCCCTCAGGGATGATCATCTTCTTTTTGAGGATCATCCCTTTGGCAGGGTCGCCTGTTTGGAGTACCTTTTGTGCCATAGCAGCATAGGCATCCAATGCTCCCGCGTCAAATTCGCTGAGTTTGCTGCCATATTTGATCATAAAAACCGTAGCTGCCAAGAGTGTTACCGCACCGATAGTGGATAGCATCATCTTGATGAATTTCATTTTTCTTTCCTTTTTTCTTTTTGTATGCTGTCATTCGTGTCTATCTTAAAGATAAACAACACCTTATGCGATAGCGTCAAAAATTTTCTGTAAATTCTTCCTCAGCCTCCTCAGATTGT
>WGDG01000252.1 GCA_015493425.1 Sulfurovum sp. | reverse complement strand
GAAACACTGATTTAGAGAGGAAAATATGAAAAAACTGATATACATCGCGGCACTGATAGGCAGCCTGTTTGCCGGAGAGTTTGATGATGCCATGCAGGCATACAAGGCAGGCAATTACATTCAGGCACTCAACGGCTTCTATGTTTTGGCAAAGAACGGTGACCCCCAGGCACAATACAATATAGGGTTGATGTACGCTCTTGGCAAAGGGACGCAGCCTGATGCAAAAAAAGCGATGGAGTGGTATGAAAAGGCAGCAAAACAGGGCATGGCGAAAGCCCAGTTCAATCTTGGAGAGATCTATCAGAATCTCGGCGGCGTGGAAGCGCATGCCTACGAGAAGGCAAAATACTGGTATGAGAAGGCTTCAGCCCAGGATGTTGCACAGGCATATAACAACCTTGGTTCACTCTACCTTGAAGGCAAAGGGGTGAAGCGTGACATTGAAAAAGCCCTGACATACTTTGGCAAAGCCGCCGAACTTGGCGATGCCAATGCAGACTTGAATCTCGGTATTCTCTACGCCTGGGGCGGGGGTGTCCAAAATGATAAAATGAAAGCCTATGAATACCTTAAAAAAGCACTTGCTGCCGGGAAGCAGCAGGCCGGAGGTTACCTTGAAAAACTCTGTAAAGAGAGCAACTGGGTGTGTGAAAAGAAGTAAGTCTCCGCTTCTTTCCTGATTTGGGGGAAAACTTAAGCTTTCTTCCTATATAATTCCCACCTACAAAATTTGTGGTCGCGTAGCTCAGTTGGTAGAGCACTACCTTGACATGGTAGTGGTCGTTGGTTCAAGTCCAATCGTGGCCACCATTTCTCATATTTTTTTCACTACACTCCAATTTTTCAAAAATCATAGTATAATACTCCCAATTACGTTTGAAAGAGGGAAATCATGGACAAGTCAATGATGGTGTTTATTGCTGTGGGGATAGGCTTTTTTTACGTAGTAACGACGTATGTCGGAGATATACAGAAAGAGGATGACCGTCTTCAGAATAGCGGCTATGAACAGGAGCATAAGTTTGACCGGTACTATACTAAGGACAGTATAGGCGAGAAGATACTCGATGTTACCCTTGCCGACCCTCAGACACAGGTAGCTGCATGGAACAAGAGCCCCCTGAAACAGGAGTACCTTGAACTTTTCCCTGACTTTGATACAATGCGTACGTTTATTAAAAATCGTGTGAGAGGGAAAGTGCTTACAGATAAACTCAACAAGCAGATTCAAGATGTCGAAGACAAATTTTTCTCCGGTGCTATCGATGCGGAAGCTGCCAAGCGGACGCTTGGACAGCTCAAGTAGTGCTTATCTGCACGGATCGGTCATTTGGTTCCTGTCCGCATACAAATAGACTTCTACGCGCCGGTTCAGCGCTCTGTTTTGCGGTGTATCGTTCGGTGCGATCGGTTTCTCCCATGAACATCCTTTTATGAGAGGGCGACCGTTGACAGCCAACAGGTTGGCAACGCTTCTTGCCCGTCTTTCCGAAAGAGCCTGATTGTATTCGTAACTTCCCGTATTGTCCGTAAATCCGGCTACACCCACGATGGTTTGAGGATACTGTGCGAGTACCCGTGCCACTTTTTCCACTTTTGCCTTTGCACTTGGCTGCAGTCTGTCCGAATTGGTTTTGAACATCATTTTGTCACGGAACATGATCTTGACATAGGTAGGGTGTTTAGAGACAATAATGTTATGTCTGGGGTCAAGCGCTGCAAGAGGATCATTGTTGACACCGGTACCCAGCGCACGTGCCACGGCATTGGCCTGCTCATCCAAACTGTACCCTATACCGCCACCCAGTGCCGCACCGAGAAGTGCCCCGATGGCAGCACGTTCTCCCTTGTGGTGTCCTTTTGTGTTGTAGCCTATAAGCGCACCGGTCAGTGCACCGGCCAGTGCACCTGTTTTGGTGCGGTCATAGCTTTGGTCTTCTACCAGTCCCGGCTGGTTGTAACAGCCGGTAAGCAGCAAGAGTGCAGCACTCGCGCTTAATATGCTTTTTCGATATATCTTCATTTTCTCTCCTTTTTACTCATGCCATCCGCCGGTTTCGACGGGTTGAGGATTGTTTTCGTCTACCGCGTTACCTATCAGTCCGCCTACTGCGGCACCGGCCAGTGCACCGAGTGCAGCATTCCTTCCTCTGTGGTGGCCACTGTTGTAGCCTATAACAGAACCGGCGAGTGCACCGGTAGCCACGCCGGTTTGTGTGGCATTGTTTGGTACAACTTCATTCCCCGTACATCCTGTCAGGAGGAGTATGGATACCCCTGTCATGGCAATAATCAGTCTGCTATGCTTCATTGGTTATTCCTTCTGTGTGAAATATGACGATTATAGCATGTCATTGCAAATTAATTGTGAACGGTTTTTTCTTTTGCGGTAATTTTTCTATGCCATTCTTTTAGTGTTTTCTCAAATCCCATGCCGTCACTTTCATAAAAGTGCATTGGTCTGGGGAGATAAGGCTGTTCAACCCATCCGCCGAAGTCATGGGGGTAGCGGTACGTTTTTGCATGGGTTTTGATGTGATCTGGAACAGGATAGATATGCCCCTCCTTGATTGCCTTTTGTGCGCGATTAATCGCCATATAGGCACTGTTTGATTTGGGGGAGGAAGCAAGGTAAACGGTTAGCTGGGCAAGGGAGATACGTGCCTCAGGATAGCCGATGTGCTTGACGATGTCGAGTGTAGAGGCGGCAAGGTTTAGGGCATTCGGGTTGGCGTTGCCGACATCCTCACTGGCAAGAATGGCAAGCCGTCTTGCAATGAACTCGGCAGGCTCACCCCCTTCAATGAGGCGGGCAAGGTAATAGAGTGCGGCATCGATGTCTGAGCCACGTATACTCTTGATCATTGCCGAAGCAAGTTCATAATGGCTTTCGTTTTCACTGCTGCCTGCCTGCATGGCATGGGGGCGGATGGATTTGAGTGTTTCCAGGGTAACAGGTGAGGTAACGGCTGCGGCACTTTCAAGCAGGTTAAGCATGGCACGCAGATCACCGCCGCTGGAGAAAACAAGGTACTCTCTGGCATTTTCATCTGCCTTTATATGCTCTGTTTTAAGTACCTTGTCCAAAAAAGCGTGCATTGCTTCATTGCCTATGGACTCAAGCTCAAAGAGATGGGAGCGTGACCGCATTGCCGCAGTCAGTGAATAGTAGGGATTTTCGGTTGAAGCACCGATGACGAGTGCGTCATTGTTCTCCATGAAGGGCAATAGCACTTCCTGCTGGTTCTTGCTGAGTCTGTGCACTTCATCGATGAAAATAAGCGGTTTCTGCAGGGCATTGGTATAGGT
>WGDG01000251.1 GCA_015493425.1 Sulfurovum sp. | reverse complement strand
TTTGAAGACATACAAAGCAAAAAACATTATAATATACTAAGTAAACTCATAAATAAAACAAATATCGGACAGGGAACGTGCAACAAATTACCGTACTCGTCGTCGATGACGACAAGATCACCACTTCCATCCTGACGCAAATGCTCGACAGGTATGCAGACCATGTCATTGTCGCTGCTAACGGTGAAGAGGGGCTTTTGCGCTTCAAAGAGTACCGCCCGGAAATTGTACTGACCGATATCAATATGCCCAAAATGGGTGGTCTGGAAATGGTTGAACAGATCCGAAAGCTCGATGAGCATGTGAAGATAGCCATCTTTACCAATTTTGAGAACCGCGATATTTTGCTGCAGGCGATCAAATTCGGTGTCAACCAGTTCTTTTCCAAACCTTTCGAAGCCAAAGTATTCGCCCAGGTTATTCAGCCGCTGTGTGACGATGCTCTTGAGAAAAAACGTATTCGTGCCGAACTCAACCGCCAACAGAAGATTCTGCATGCAATCAACGAAATGTCTCACAATTTTCTGCAACAGCCTGACTGGAAAGCGGCACTTTACCAGGAACTTTTCCATTTGAAACAGGCATCAGAAACTGCCGCTGTTTTTCTCTACCAAAACGACAAGGAAAACAAAACCGCAACACAGATCATTGCCATTACCGATATTGAACGGGTACGCGGCAAAAAAAAGATTGACTACAAACGTCATCACCTGATGCGCTGGAAGCATCAGCTTGAGCAGGGGGAACGTGTCAATGGGTGCATCAAAGATTACGACCGTTCCAAACAGCGTCTTTTGCAGGCTTTTGCCATCGATTCGCTACTGATACTTCCTATTTTTGTCAATGAAAAATGGTGGGGATTCCTCGGCATTGGAAACAGTAACCGTCAGGAACTGACCGAAACCGATGTAGAGATGCTCAGTACTGCCTCATCCATCATCGGTTCGGCCATCAACAATGCGCAGAACATCACTTCACTCAAAATGTCTTCTACGGTCTTCGAACATACTATGGACGGTGTACTCATTACCAATGCCCAAAACCGTATTGTACATGTCAATGATTCTTTTGTTCAAATTACAGGCTACGCGCCCGGTGAAGTCATCGGAAAAGATCCCAAACTGCTGCGTTCAGGGGTGCATGACAGACATTTTTACCATCAAATGTGGGAACAGATCGAACAAAACGGATACTGGCAGGGAGAGATTACCAACCGTAAGAAAAATGGCGAAATTTATATTGAATGGCTCAGTGTCAATGCCATTCGCAATGACAAGGGTGAAGTGGAAAACTATATCGGTATCTTTTCCGATGTAACCCACCAGCGCAAAGATGCACAGCAACAGGCATTTCTTGCCACACATGATCCGCTTACCGGCCTTTCAAACCGTCTATTGCTCAATGACAGGCTTGAACATGCCATCAACCATGCCAACCGTTTCAATCAATGTATCGCTGTTATTTTCTGTGATCTCGATGACTTTAAACCGATCAATGACACCTATGGACATTCTGTAGGTGATGAAGTACTCA
The DNA here is from genome assembly GCA_015493425.1 of Sulfurovum sp. GTDB lineage: Bacteria > Campylobacterota > Campylobacteria > Campylobacterales > Sulfurovaceae > Sulfurovum. Next base: position 10,048 of record WGDG01000251.1, on the reverse strand, counting down.
AAGAGGTTGCAAGTGCCTTTAGGGAAATACTCCGCAAAGAAGATACTATCTGCCGTTTTGGGGGAGATGAGTTCGTCATTCTCATTGAAGAGCTGAAAAGTTTTGAATATCTTCAGGGCATTCTTGAAAAATTACGCGCTATTTCCGAGCGCATATTTATCATTGACAACATCAGGCTGCAGGTGGGCATGAGTATCGGCGCATCACTCTACCCTAACGATGCCAATAGTCCGGAAATGCTTCTCGACCGGGCAGATAAGGCCATGTACAAAGCCAAACACAGCGGCAAAAATAAAATTGCCTACTATCAACCGGATGCTTCTGCCTATTGTGCCAACCCCACCTATACTATTTGATCTTCTCTTTTGTCACCATGGCAATATCCGCTTCGATCTGTGCTTTAAGTGCATCAAGTGTTTCAAACTTCCGGTTTGGACGGATAAATGCTTCAAAACGCAGTATCGCCTCACTTCCGGGAGACACATCCACCTCCCGACCTACAATATGCGTTTCTACGGCATAACTGCCATCTGTTGAAAGACGGTGTCCTAAAAAGCTGACACTCGGCAGCCATACACCTTCAACACAGGTTTCAGTACGGTATACCCCTTCTTTTGGAAGCTGATAGTGTAGCACTTTCAAGTTCAGTGTCGGTACCAGCTGCGTTTTTCCCAGCCCCTGCCCACGTACCACTTCCCCTTCTACCTGATAGGCTCGACCCAACAAAAGGTTCGCGTTTGCCATATCACCTTCTTTCAAAAATGCCCTGATCGTCCGGGAGTGTACCGAAATACCCCTGACCGTGATTTCACCGACAATTTCCACTTCTCCGTCAAACAGCCTTTCCAGATGGGCTGCATTGCCTTCTTTGTTCTTTCCAAAAGCAAAGTCGTAACCAACCACAATCTTCCCAAGCTTTGGAAAATCTTCCTTCAGCTTGGCAACAAACGCTTCCGGTGTAAAGTGGCGTATTTTGTCAAAATGGTAAAAAGCACAGGGCTTGCCGGTAAATTTGGTACGTTTGTATCCGGGAGTCAGATAGCCGCTGTTACGCTCTATGACTACGACAGTTTCTACACGTTCTATCAGTGCCTGGTGTGCAATATGCATTCCGTCAAAGGAGCCTATGGCAATCGATTTTATGGTATTGTCAATTTTCAATTTTAACTTTCCAATTTCTAATTTCTAATTTTAACGAAATGGTACAAATATTCCTGATTGCCTTCTTTGCCTGTCACCCTTGACTCACCCTGATACACTGTATTCCAGCCAAGTGTTTGCGCTTCAGCTTCAAACGCCTCTTTTTTCCTGGCGATAGCATCCATATCCTGTACCACCCCTTTGCTGTCACGCCTGACCTCTTTTCCCACTTCAAACTGCGGTTTATAGAGAATGATGATATCTGCGCCGCTTTGTGCAAGTCTGTCAATATCAGGCATGATCTGCATTACAGAGATAAAGGAAACATCACAAGTCAGTACCTCAAACCCGTTCTCCGCAACAAAATCCCGGATATCCGTTGATTCATGTACCGACACCCTTTTATCGGAGCGGATAGAGATATGAAGCTGGTTGCGTCCTACATCCACACAGGCAAGACTTGCCGCTCCCTGCTCCAGAACGATCTGTGCAAAACCTCCGGTCGAGGAGCCGATGTCAAGTACTCGCTTCCCGTTTATTTCAACAGAGTGTTCTTCAAAAAATGCTTCAAGCTTGCGTGCAGCACGACTGACATAAAACTTCGCATCTACCACTTCCACACGTGTATCGGCATCGATCTTGACAGAGGGTTTGGCTTTTTTCCCGTTCACCGTTACCGTACCGGACTTGATCGCTTCATGCGCACGGTTACGGCTTTCGAAGTAGCCCTCTTCCACAAGATATTTATCCAGTCTCATTATGCCTCTTTCTTATACAGAATTTCTCCGTTTTGTTTCCGTATTCTATCAAAAAAGCGATCATTAACAGATTTTGCAACCAATCTTGCCTTTTTCTCTGCCAAAACATTCTATAATAGCAATAGAAATATATCTCATAAAAAGGAGGCAAGCATGCCTGGAAAAATAAAAGTCGGAGACAATGTCGTCGTTGCGAGTCTGGGAGAAATGAAAGTCTATGAAGCAAAACCGAGAACACTCGAAGCCGAAGCGGGACTGAAAGAGTTTGAAGTCAAGCTGGATCTCGTCACCGCCAAAGACTATATCGATGCACACAAAAAGCTGCAGGACATTGTCACAGATGAGGCAGGACGTTTCAAAGGCGGTATTGCCGAAGAGCATAACCTTGAACTGGAGATCAAAAAAAGGGTCATTGAAGATCTTGCCAAAGATATCAATGCCGTTGCACAGGATGCAAAAGGCAGACTTTTCGTCTCTATCCCGGAGCCGATAGAAAAAGAGGTTGAAGCACTGCTTGATGCTACAGCCAAATCAAAGATCAAAAAACTGATCAAGAAAGATTACCTCAAAACAAGCAAAGAAGAGCTTGTTGATATCTTCAACGAAGCGTAACTACACCGTTACGCCGGAAGAGAGGAGCATACGCTCCATCTCTTCTTCGGTAAGGGTCGGCACGCCAAGGCTCTGAGCTTTGGTCAGTTTGCTGCCCGCCTCTTCTCCGTAAATAACAAAATCTGTTTTTTTGCTGACAGAACCGCTTACTTTTGCACCAAGCCTTTCGAGCATCGCTTTGATTTCACCGCGCGGCCGGCTCATGGTACCTGTCAGTACAACCGTTTTACCTTTGAACGGATTCTCTTTAGCCTCTGTCTTCTCTTCTACTGTAGGTTGAATCACTTCAAAAAGTTTGAGTACCTTGTCACGGTTCACACGCATGAATTCCAGAACAGAATTGGCCATCTCTTCCCCAATGCCGTCAATAGCGACAAGTTCGTCAAAGGTTGCATCAACAATGCCCAGACCGAAATGTTCCGCAAGTGCTTTGCTTGCCACTTCTCCAATATGCTCGATACCAAGCGCGTTGATAAGGCGGTGCAGCGGTGCTCCCTTGGTTGCAGCGATGGCATGGAGCAAATTGTTGATCTTCTTCTCCTTAAAGCCCTCAAGGTCAACCAGATCGTCATAAGTGAGGCTGTAAAGATCGAGAATATCATGGATCTTTCCTGTATTCACCAGCTGCTCGACAATTTTGCTGCCCAGACCGTCGATGTCCATACACCCCTTTTTGGCAAAGTGAATAATGGAGCCTACCACACGGGCAGGACACTCGAGGTTCTGACACTTGATAAGCGCCCCTTCATCAAGGAGTTCCGAACCGCAGACAGGACAGTGTGTCGGACGCTCGATAGGCTTTTCATCTCCTGTTCTCCGATCCGTAAGCACCTTGGTGATCTTTGGAATCACATCGCCGCTTCGAATGATAATGATATGATCCCCGATACGGATATCCATCCGTTCGATCTCATCGAAATTGTGCAGCGTCGCACGGCTGACCACTGCCCCCTCGATATTGACCGGTTCAATCTCCGCAACCGGTGTGACAACCCCCGTACGTCCCACCTGCAATGTCACATCCAGCAGCCTGGTTACCTTTTCGACTGCGGGAAACTTGTAGGCACACATCCATTTTGGAAACTTGACCGTATACCCAAGCTGCTCCTGCTTTTCTATTTCGTCGACCTTGATGACCATCCCGTCCATCATCATAGGAATTTCATCACGTTTCTGTATCAGGAACTGATAGAAATCTTCAATATCATCCAGTGTCTTACATGGGCGCTCATAGGGTGGTTTCAAAAATCCCTGTGCATAGACAAACGCCATCTTCTCGGAAAGACGTTTGTGTGGCAGTGTATTCTCTCCTACTCCCCACGGATAAAAAACAAGCCGGCGCTTGGCTGTTACGGAAGAATCCAGCTGGCGCAGACTGCCCGCAGCAGCGTTTCTTGGGTTGGCAAAAGGCGTCTCCCCTTCCTTAAGCCGCTCTTCGTTGATCTTTTCAAAATCATCTTTTCGGATGACCACTTCACCGCGTATCTCAATAAGCTCCTTGTAGTCGATAACCAGAGGAACGGATCGGATCGTTTTGACATTTTCCGTTACCTCTTCACCGACAATGCCATCCCCTCGGGTGATCGCACGCAGCAGTTTGCCGTTTTCGTAAAGCAGGTTCATACTTGCCCCATCAAATTTGGGTTCGCAGTAGTAGTCACACTTTCCTACATTCTTTTCGACACGCTCCAGCCACTGGGCAACCTCTTCTTTGCTGAAGACATCCTCCATACTCCACATCCGTTTGATATGTTTGGCTTTGGTAAACTCTTCACGCACCACACCGCCGACACGCTGTGTAGGAGAGTCTGCACGCACTTTGTCAGGGTGTGTCTGTTCATAGGCAAGCACTTCATGATAAAGCTTGTCATACTCTTCATCCGTAGCTATAGGGTTATCCTCGACATAATAGGCATAGGCCCATTTTTTGAGGATTTCAACGTTTTTTATATATTCATCATAGGTCATGGCTTCTCCATCCATCGTGTAAAAATGTACTCTTCAAAAGGGTGTTTTCAGTGCAGCGCCTGCCACACTTTAAGTGCCTGTCTGTGCTCAGCTACATCGTGGCAGCGTACGATGCTCGCACCATTCTCCACCGCTTTGAGGTGCAACGCGAGTGTGCCCGGTAAGCGTGCTTCTACCGGGGTAGGAACAATTTTGTCTATCATTGACTTTCGGCTGGCACCAATGAGGACTTCACAGCCAAAGTGGGTGAAATGGCGCAGGTTTTTAATGAGGGTCAGGTTATGTTCAAGTGTCTTGCCAAAGCCGATACCCACGTCGAGAATAACATGCTCCCGCTTCAAGCCCAGTGCTTCAGCTTTGGCAACTCGCTCTTCAAAAAAAGTGTTTACATCCGCTGTCACATCATCATAAGCGGGATTTTGCTGCATCGTCTGTGGGGTGCCCTGCATATGCATCATGCAGTATTTGGCATCATACTCTACAGCCAATGCTATCAACCTCTCATCGGAAGCCCCGGTAATATCGTTGATCAGTCCAAACCCGCTTTGCAGTGCATAAGAGACCACTTCAGGGGTATAGCTGTCCACAGAGAAGAGTGCCTTTTCGTAGAGTTTCGATGCCTTAATGGCGTCACAGACAGGCTTGATGCGTGCCAGCTCTGTATCCGCACTGACAGCTTCTGCACCCGGTCGGGAAGAGACTGCCCCTATGTCGATGATCTGCGCACCCTCTTCGATCATCGTCTCAATACGGGCGATGGCATCACTCGCCTGAAAACGGCTCTTGCTGTAAAAACTGTCTTCATTGGCGTTGATGACTCCCATAATACGTACCGGAAAAGTGACAGGATGGAGAAACGCTTTCAGTGCTTTGGCAAGTGTTTTCAGCCCAAAAGGCTGTGCCAGTTCTTTGCGTGAAAGTGTCTCCATATGTTTGCGCGTACCAATAAGGATACAGTCAAAATACTCTTTTTCGCAGGTGATCACCCCGCCCGGAACGGCAAGCTCCGCACCGATACTCAATGCATCCTGTTTCAAAATGTTCGCTGCGGGAGTGCGGAGATCTTTAATATAAAAACAGAGCAGTTCCATCTTTTTGGACATAATGGCAATACCGCCGCTTTCCACACCCAGTCTTTCAAGGACTGCCTTTGTATCGGAGAGGTCACCCAGCCTGTAGAGCTGCATTGAAGTCTCCTACACTACGCTTTTTTTGAAAAAATCACTGGGAATCAGCACTAAAGACAGAAATATGAGCATATCATAAAGCTGTGTGATCCATCCTGCTGTCGTGCCGTGCGCCGCAAAGGATGCTGAGGGCATACCGCCGTTGTCGACCACCGCAGTGGCAACTGAAACTTCCTGTACGGGGAAGAAAATGTTCAACAGAATGGAAACAGCGATGATCCCCAGAATCGTCCACCATGCGGGAAGCCCCATATCACGGATACGTTTTGCCATAATATTGATATTGGCTATTCCCATGGCGATCACAAAAAGAAAAATGGCAAAGATCATCACCATACCGAACTTGGCAACAAGCATCGCCTGCACCGCAGCGATATCCATTCCCATCATACTCTCAGCCGCACCCGCAGCCATAATGACGCCGCCAATCAGCAGCATCATCAGAAAGATCAGCAGAAAATAGTACCCCAGATAGGGAAGACGCTTCAGTCGGCCGTCACGCCATTGGCCAAAATAGACTTTTAACATGGTTATACTCCTTGAGTAAATTACTCTCTTTAAATTGGGATATTATAGTATAAATATTAACAATCATACTAAAAGATGAAGAAAATAGAGGCTATCTCCGCTTTTTCGCAAGCAGTTTCAAAAGGAGTGTATTGAGTACAAACTGGGGAGGAGAACCCACATCGAGCGCAACATAGGCATCGGAAAAAAGCTTGAGTGTCTTTTCATCCAGATCAAACTTTTCAGAGGCAATCGCCGTCTTTACAATACGTTCCACCAAGCGCTTCATCTGCTTGGCATCCGTACGCTTGTGTGTCTGAATGAAGGCATAGACCTCTGCAAGGCTAAGCTGTGCAACATCGAGTCCCAACGCTTCTTCTTCTATCGTTTGAGAAAGTACTTTAATGGACAGGCGTGAACGGATCGTCGGCAAAATAGTTGCCTTGCTCACCGTTACAAGAATGAACTCCTTGTTCTTCGGCGGCTCTTCAATCACCTTGAGCAGTTTGTTCTGGACAATGGGGGAGAAACTCTTTGCCGCGAGGATAATAACGGTAGTCTCTTCACTGGCAAGGTAGGCTTTTTCGATGGCAAGTTTGGCATCGTCAACCTTGAAGGCATCGTCTTTGGGGTCAAGTTTGCATATTTCGACAATACGTTCATCGGTTTTGAGATTTCGCAAGCGTTCGACAGTACCGGCAATATCATTGCTGATCACTACCTGGCTGCGAAGTGTCAACTCAGGATTCAAGATCAAGCTCTCCGAAAAGTGCTTCTGAAAGTGTCAGGTCAAAAAGTTTATACAGCTGCAGCAGTTTAATATCGAGCATTTCATCACTGCTTCGCAGCAGAAAGCTGTTCTCCACCTCTTCATCCATCAGCCACAGAAAACTGTCGTCACAGCGGAATGCCAGTTTGGTAAAAGGGTGGTCTCCTTTGCCGATATACCAGATAAAATAACCGTTGGGATAAGCCAGTTCGAGCATATCTTCAAAAAGCTCAAGCTCCTGACTGGAAGTAAGCGTACCAAGAGAAGGATACATTTTCGCCATCGGGAACACAGGAAGCAAGGGGCGGCTTTTTGCCGTGTCATTGATATGCTCAAGTATATACTTGCCAAACCATTTACGCGGTACATCTGTCAGCAGCAGCACCGCTTTTCCTTCAAGCATCTGGTCAATAGCACTTTTGACAAGCGGTGCCCACTCATACCGGTGTTCTTCCATCCACGAGAAGCAGTCTTCCTCACGAATGGTTTCCAGTGTCCACTTCAGAAGCTGTTGCACGGTGTGTTACTTATCCAGCTCGTAGGCGTCGTGGAGGGTTCTGATGGCAAGTTCACCATACTTTTCGTCAATAATCATCGACACCTTGATCTCGGAGGTAGAGATCATCTGAATATTGATGTTGTTCTCTGCCAGTGCATTAAAGGCTTTTGCCGCCACACCGGAATGTGACTTCATGCCCACACCGACAACGGAAACTTTACAGACATTCTCGTCGTAATCCACACCTTCAATATCGTGGTCAAACGATGCAACTACTTTTTTGGCATTTTCCAGTTCACTTTGGGGAACGGTAAAGCCGAGGTTTGTTTTGCCGTCTGTACCGACATTTTGAATGATCATATCGACATTGATATTCTCTTCAGCCAGTTTGTTAAAAATTTCTGCAGCAATACCCGGTCTGTCCGAAACGCCTCTGAGCGTCACTCTCGCCTGATTTTTGTCGAGCACTACACCGCTTACCAGTACTTCTTCCATATTTTCAGTCTCCTCTGTAATTAATGTGCCTTCATTCTCTGTAAAACTGCTCTTTGCATAGAGCTTAACACCCAGTTTCTTGGCAAGCTCCACCGAACGGTTCTGTAAAACTTTCGCACCCAGGCTTGAAAGTTCGAGCATTTCATCGTAACTGATGGTATCGAGCTTTTTCGCTTTGGGCTCAATACGCGGATCGGTCGTGTAGATGCCGTCCACATCGGAGTATATCTCACACTGGTCGGCATGCAGTGCTCCTGCAAGCGCCACGGCTGAAAGATCTGAACCGCCCCGACCGAGTGTGGTAACAGAACCGTCTTTGTTGACCCCCTGGAAACCGGCGACAATGACGATCTTGCCTTCACCGATCGCCTTTTGCATAGCACTCGGATCGATCTTTTCAATACGGGCGTAGGTATGCAGATCATCGGTAACGATCCCTGCCTGTCGTCCCGTCATAGCAACGGCATCATACCCTTTTGCCTGCAGGGCAATGGAGAGGAGTGCTGCGGTAACACGCTCTCCGGAGCTGAGCAGCATATCCATCTCTTTTTTGGCCGGGTGCTTCGTAAAGTGCTCCGCATAGGAGATGAGCTTGTTTGTCTCCCCGCTCATTGCTGAAACCACTACGACAAGGTCTTTGCCTTCATCCCTTGCTTTGGCGACACGGTTGGCGACATTTTCGATGCGGTCGAGGTCACCGACACTCGTTCCGCCGTATTTCTGTACCACTAACATTCTATATCAATCCTTGCTGCATAAAATAGTCGATCACCTTTCGATAAACTTTGCGTTTAAAGTAGGTCACACGCTTGAACAACTCTTCGTACTCAACGAACTCATACTCTTCAAATTCCGGTATTTCAAACGCCTTGAGGTCAATTTTGGCATCCTCTTTGAGGCGGACGAGAAAATATTTCTGTGTCTGCCCGTCATAAGGGTAACATTTGCCTCTGGCTACCTTGGGAAAGTCATAGGTGATCCACTCGGGAAACTCTCCGAGTATTTCAATGTCGTTGCATCCGATCTCTTCCATGAGCTCTCTGTGCAACGCCTCCTCTGGTGTCTCTCCTGCATCAATCCCTCCCTGGGGAAACTGCCAGGCATTTTTGATATCACTGCGGTGGGCAATGAAAAATTCGCATTTTTCCGGATATTTTGGAGAGAGTATGACCGCTGCAACATTTGGGCGATAACGCTTTTTCTCTTGCATACTTCACACTCATCTTCGATAAATTTTAATACTGATTTTTAGAGACATGCTCTGAAATTTCTGATATGATTCTATCTAAAATACGATTACAGACCAATGAAAGAGAGCCATTTTGTTAGCCTACCTGCACATCCCCTACTGTGACTCCAAATGCCACTATTGCAGCTTCAACTCCTACGTCGACAAATTCGATACACGGACAGCATATATGCAGGCTCTCGAAAATCAGCTTCGCTTCGAACTCGAACGTTTCAACGTGCAAAAGGGCAGCATGGAAACCCTCTTTATCGGCGGCGGCACCCCCTCTACCGTTGCACCGGAACACTATGCACCGCTTTTCGAGCTGCTCGCACCCTACCTGGCTGAAGATGCAGAAATCACTACCGAAGCCAACCCCAACTCAGCAACAGAAAGCTGGCTTGAGGGGATGAAAAGACTCGGGGTCAACCGTGTCAGTTTCGGCGTACAGAGTTTCGATGCAAGAAAACTGGGAGCCCTCAACCGCGCCCATACCCCCGATCAGGCCAAAAAGGCTGTTCGTACTGCCCATGCACTGGGATTCGAACACCTTTCGCTTGATCTCATTTACAACTACCGTGGTGACACGCAGGCACTGCTTGAAAAGGACATTGAAACCGCCTTCTCTCTGCCCATCGACCACCTCTCCGCCTATGAACTGACCATCGAAAACGGCACCAAGTTCGCTGCCACCCCGCAGGCAAGGCAGGAAAATGACAGCCTCGCCTTTTTTGTTGCCGAGCAGATCAGAGCACACGGCTTTACCCACTACGAGATCTCCAACTTCGGCATCTACCAAAGCCGCCACAATCTCGGTTACTGGAAGCTTCAGGACTACATCGGTGCAGGCGCGGGCGCGGTAGGATTTTTGAAAGACACCCGCTT
>WGDG01000250.1 GCA_015493425.1 Sulfurovum sp. | reverse complement strand
TCTGGACAGATATTCTTCCAGTCCCTGATTACTCATGACCGTTGCTACCATACCGTCACCTTTGAGCGTACCCTGCTCTTTCATATAAACAGCCAGCACCCCCATCAGTTTGTCACCGTCAATAACTTCCCCCTTCTCATCGACCAACACCAGCCTGTCCGCATCCCCATCCAGGGCAATACCAAGATCCGCACGCTTGTCCAGTACCACTTTTGCAAGATTTTCCGGATGCATCGCACCGCATCCGTCATTGATATTGAAACCGTTCGGTTCATCTCCAATGACAAATACTTCTGCCCCAAGCTCCTGCAAAATGGTCGGGCCTACAATATACCCCGCTCCGTTGGCACAGTCAATCACAATACGCATACCTGAAAGGGTCAGTGACTTTGGAAAAGAATTTTTGATATGCACAATGTACCGGCCTATTACATCATCGATACGCTTCGATTTCCCGATATGCTTCCCTGTCTCCTGTGCTGATTCTACCTGTGCATCATCGGCAAAGATTGCCTCTATTTTTTCCTCTTCATCACGGTTGAGCTTATTCCCTTCCGCATCGAAAAATTTGATACCATTGTCATAGTAGGGATTATGACTTGCCGAAATCATAATTCCTGCATCACAACGCATATTTTCTGTCAGGAATGCTACGGCGGGTGTTGGCATTGGACCGATCTGAATCACATCAAACCCTACTGCCGTCAATCCCGATACAAGCGCATTTTCAATCATATAGCCGCTGCGCCGTGTATCTTTACCCACCAGAATTTTCTTGGTTCTAGCACTTTGTTTAAAGTAAATGCCTGTTGCCATCGCCAGTTTCATAGTACTGATGGCCGTTACTTTCTTGCCTGCTTTTCCACGAACTCCGTCTGTTCCAAAAAGTGCCACACTATTCTCCTTGCCTACTGTTACTGTTGCCCAATTTTATCGAATTATCATTAACTTCCCGTCCCAACACCAAAGCTGAACGTATTTAATAATGCTTTAATATTATTTTAGATATTATTCGCGAACTATTTTCACTCTATACCATATGGAGTGGCAACTAACAAACTCCAAAAGGAATTCTATGGCACACCATAAGTCAGCAAAAAAGCGTATTTTGCAAACGGCAAAGAGAACGGAAAGAAACAGATACTACAGAACACGTTTCAAAAACATCGTAAAAGCGGTTCATGAAGCAGTAGAAGCAGGCGACAAAGCAGCTGCGGCAGAAGCGTTTAAAGTAGCCAACAAGAAGATTCATGCCCTGGTCAGCAAAGGTTTCATCAAGAAACAGACAGCATCCAGAAAAGTAAGCCGTCTTCATAAAATGGTCAACAACATCGAAGCTGCGTAAGCAGTTTCGAACCCCTTTCAATTACTTTAATTACAAACATCCTCAAAATTTACTATAAAGAACGCCTATGTTCATAGAAAAACTTCAACCCTTTATCGATAGACACAATGAGATCAGCGAACTGTTAAGTTCTCCCGATATCGCCAGCGATATCAATCGTATGACAGAACTGAGCAAAGAGCAGGCAGGCCTGAACGAACTGGTAGAAAAAGCAAAGCACTACATTGAAACTGCCAATGCCATAGAGGAAAATAAAGAACTTCTCGGAGATCCGGAACTTGGAGAATTGGCAAAAGAGGAACTTTCAGAACTCGAGCCAATGCTGCCAAAACTTGAAGAAGAGATCAAAGTACTGATGATCCCCAAAGACAAGAACGATGACAAAAACATCTTCCTCGAACTTCGCGCAGGGGCAGGCGGAGATGAAAGTGCACTTTTCGTTGCCGATGTCTTCAGAATGTACACCCGATATGCCGAGCAGATGGGCTGGAAAGTAGAGATTGTCAGCAGCAGTGACGGCACGGCAGGCGGATACAAAGAACTCATCGCCCAGATCAAAGGCGAAAGTGTCTATTCGAAACTCAAATACGAAGCAGGAACCCATCGTGTACAGCGTGTTCCCGATACGGAAACACAGGGACGTGTACATACCTCAGCCATTACGGTAGCTGTCATTCCTGAAGTGGACGATGTCGAGGTTGATATTAAGCCCAATGAAATAAAAATGGATGTATACCGCTCCAGCGGCTGTGGAGGACAATCTGTCAACACAACTGACTCTGCCGTACGTCTGACACATATCCCTACCGGTATTGTCGTTGCCATTCAGGATGAAAAATCACAGCACAAAAACCGTGATAAAGCGATGAAGGTACTCAAAGCACGTGTCTATGAAGCTGAACTGCAAAAACAGCTCGATGAGACTGCCGGGCAGCGTAAACTACAGGTTGGTTCCGGGGATCGTTCTGAAAAGATCAGAACCTACAACTATCCACAAAACCGTATCACTGACCACCGCATCGGTCTGACTCTCTATGCACTCGATGATGTCATGAACAACGGCAACCTTCAGCTGCTCATCGACCCCCTCATAGCACACGCACAGGCAGAAGCCATTCAGGAAGCGGGACTGTAAGTCCCCTGTCCTTCCTTTCCTCCCCGCCATTCTGTATTCAATGCGGGATCTTGACACCAGTCTAAAAAAATATCCCCTCTTTTTTCATTGATTATATTCAATCCGATATAATACATCACGTAAAACAGCCAAAAAGAGAAAAAGGACAGAAACGATGTCAACATTTAAACAGATATCTTCCGATGAACCCATTGCAGAAGTGATCAAAGCAGCATTCGATACCGATTTACCCGTTGAGGGAGGCTGGGGCTACAGCAAAGCACTTGCCACAACTTTTAAAGAGAACCCTCAAAAACTGCCTATCCCCCAACTGGAACATATGCTTGCCTCTATGCGTGCCTATCTTGAGATGAATATGACACTTCCCAAAGAAGAACGTTATGGCAGTATCAATGTTAATGAGCAAAGCAGGGAAGAGCTCAATGATAGCGACAAACTATACCACAACGTGACATATGAAATTACAGCCATGAAAGAAGATACCTATGCAGCATTTATCGATGAATACAAAGAAGGGTACGGCAAAGAAGGTTTTGATATGGAAGCACACTTTCAGCGCCGAAAAGAAGCAACGCTGACACGCTTTGAAAATTATTGGTTCGAAGTATCTCAGATAAGCTAAACTATCCTCAGATCACTTGGCTTGTCTGTCTGCCCGAGGGCAGGCAAAACAGAAGGCAGAACTTACTTGATCTTCTTGCTCTCTGTTACAGATTTTCCTGAAAGGTCAACCCATGAGATTGTCAGCTCATCACCCTTCTTGGCACCTTTGAACTTAAACTTAAGCATAGGGTTTTTAGAGAGGAACTGGCTTGTAGATGCATCATAAACAATTTTATCACCCACTTTTGCAGTAATGTGTGTGATGAAGTTTGCATCAACACCTTTTTTCTTTGCTTGGTCATAAGTCAGCATATCGTGCTTGATCAGTACTTTAACACCGACGACACCATTTTTTTCTTTTGCTTTGATTTTCATATTACCCATAGTACTATTCCTTTTTCGTATTCTCTTAAAATTCAGCGTGTGGAGGTCAATTAACCTTCACAACCACCTTTAGCAACCTGAAGTTTTGTTTTACCAATGTAGAACTTTCCGTCTTTACCTTCAACAATAGCAGTCAACTCACCGTTACCACCATTCTCATCAGTCGCTTTCAGTTTGATCTTCATGAAGTAGTCAATGACAGCATCCTCAGGTACGTTCCATACGACAACTGCACTTTCCGGGTCCATATTCTGGAAGAATGCTACTGTTTTTGCAGGAATGTCAGACTTTACAGTTACAGGAACCGCACCACCGTTACTTGCTACTTTTGGTGCTTTTACTTTAACACCTTTTTCTTCCGGCTTGATATCGCCATAGAGTGCTTTAATTGCATCATCAACTGTCTTTGCTTTCCAGACATCCGGCTTCGTTTTTCTGAAGTCAATACTTTCAAATGCGCTCAATACAGCCGGCAGTGTCGCCATAGCCAACACACCAAAACCCATAAAATTTCTTCTGTTCATACTGTTTCCTTTTTTGAATTGATCGGTACAAAAGGTTATGAAACCTTGAGCACCATTATACACTAAAAATTGTGAAGCAAACGTGAATAGTCACTATTTGCTTGCACCTACCATATAGTCTACGATCTCTTTGATCTTGTCATCCGGCAGTGATGTACCGCCCTTTGGAGGCATTCCGTTAAGCCCATGGATTGCATGGTCATAAACTTTGTCCATACCCTGTTTAATTCTTGGCGCCCAGTCTTTTTTATTACCAACGACCGGTGCACCCATCGCGTCTGTCGCGTGACATACCGCACAGGAAGCTTCATAAGCTTTTTTACCTGGATGTTCCGCACCTGCACCCGCTTTTTTCTTTGGAAGATCTTTCTTCTCGGAAATTGGCGGCAGATAGTCACTGATTCCTGAACCGCTGATACGTGCCAGTACAGGCTTGCCTTTAAAGCAGTTTTTCATACAGCGTGTACCATTTCCGTAGTTCTTGAAGTTGTTGAAGTACTTACGTGCATTCTCAACACCGTTCTTACCGTCGATTTTCGGTACAAAACCATCTTTGTTTGGCATCACAAGCTTCAGGAATTTTTCTCTGTTGAGCTCATAGTCGTCATCAAGTTCCTGACCATCGATCTTTAATTCATTCAGAGAAATGATATATGCACAAAGCGCATAAACTTCATTATCTGTCAGAGACATTGGATGAGGATGAGGCATACCTGTTTTCACATACCACCAGAGTGTACTTGCACGAGGCCAATACGTACCGAATACTCTGATCGGGCCGTCATCATTGCCGTTGACACGCTGGTTTGTCAGCGTTTTATGACCTTCATAGGCATTCCCTTTCTGCAATGCAGGATACCCGGCACCACCGGCACCAAAGTCAAAGTGACAAGCGGCACATTTCTCTTCATACAGAGAGTCACCCTCTTCTACTGTTCCATGACCTTCAGGAAGACCTGTACCGTCAGGCATAACATCAATATTCCAAGCTTTGATCTCATCAGGGGTTGCCTGTCTTCCAATCTTGAACGATGCTTTATGCGCCTTTGTATTGACGTGGTAAAGTGATGTCATGCCATGTTTAACAGGATATGTAGCACCCCCGTCAATGACTTTTTTACCGTTTGCATAGGTACGTGATGAGTCACTCCCTGCAAA
Organism: Sulfurovum sp.; assembly: GCA_015493425.1. Classification (GTDB taxonomy): domain Bacteria; phylum Campylobacterota; class Campylobacteria; order Campylobacterales; family Sulfurovaceae; genus Sulfurovum. Next base: position 3,224 of record WGDG01000250.1, on the reverse strand, counting down.
CAGTGTTGTCGAAGCTGCCGCGACAACGACCGCTGACAACATAATATTACGATAAGACTTGAACATTGTTCACCTCCCCTTTTGCTGTTACTTCCCAAGTAAATATTCCGTTTCTGTGATAAACAGACTCTACACCCATGACATCTCTTTCATGCTTGACTGTTGGCTGAATATGTCCAGCATCGTCTCTTGCACGGCTTGAAAGCAGGAGTGGTTTACCCTCATACTTGTAAATATAACTGAATCGTGTCCATGCTTTTGGCAGAACCAGTCCTTTAAGACTTGCTTCAACCCAGTTTTTACCACCGTCAAATGAGATATCGACACCTTTGACAGTACCCATACCGGACCATGCAAGACCTTCAATTTCTACAATGTCACCCTTCTTCAAATCAGTCCATGGTTTTTCAGGACATGGTGAAGTAATAACAGAGTTCACTTCATTTGCATAGAAGTGCTGGATTGCTTTACCGGATTTTTTCAGTGCCGTATATTTTGCAGTCTCTTCTTTTGCATAGAATGGTTCAGATGCAAACTCAAGTCTGCCAAGCCATTTGACACAAAGGTTGCCTTCCCAGCCCGGAACAAGGAGTCTGATAGGATATCCCTGCTCAGGTCTGAGTGCTTCACCATTCTGCGCCCATACGATCATCGCATCATCAAGGACTTTGTCGATAGGCACGGTTCTACCCATATGAGAGTTATCCACACCCTCAGCAAGCATCCAGCGTGCATTTGGCTTGAGTCCAAGATCTTTAAGGATATCTTTGATGTATACCCCTGTCCACTCTGCACAGCTCATCATACCTTTGGCAAACTGCAGTGCAGGGAACTGAGGTCCACGCCACTCAGGTCCGCCGTTTGCAGGACACTCAATAAAGTGAACACGGCTTACCTTCGGATATTTTTTCAGCTCATCCATTGTCAATACAAGACTTTTCTCTACCAAACCGTGGATCATCAGTCTATGCTCATTAGGATCGATCTCTGCGACACCACCGTGACAGCGGCTGAAAAAGAGTCCGTTTGGCGTAATAATTCCTTCAAGATCCTGAACCGGACACATTGCAATAGATGCATACCAGTTACCAGAGGAAAGAAGCTTTGTATTTCTTCTTGTTACATTGTGCTCATATGGAGACGGCTGTCCATATCGGTTGTGTGTAACAGGATAGCCAAATGATGTACCCCATTGTTTCTCTTCAAGGATCGCAGGATCTCCCTTGAGCCCTTTATGCTCTTCGGCATCAATCTTCACCGGCGCCATTACGCTTGCTGCTGCCATTGCGCTGACTGAAAATGCTGCCGACTTTCTAAAAAAGTCTCTTCTGCCAGACTGAATGCTTTCAGTCTCAGAAGCTTTACTTATCTTAGTCATATTACCTCCTTATTTTATTACGTAGCACTCCTACCCTCACGAGCGAAGAGACACTATTGTCTTTGATTGTAATCGAAATTAAATTAAAATGTCAAGCGAAACACAAAATATCCCTACAACTGTTTCAATATTCACTGAAAATATACATATTATTAGCTAACGCAATACAAAATAAATAAAATTTCTGAATATGATCAAAAAAACAGAACATAGTCACTCCTTACCGGTTAGCCTCTTTATGGTACAATGCTAAAAAAACAGGAGGGGCGGCCATGCACGCTGTCGGCAAGGTATATAAACTTTTCATTACACAGAAAGGTACCCATACGTCCATCGAGAAAACAAGCGTTACAGTAGACCCAAAAGGCATTGTCGGGGACAAACATTATGGTACTCCTGCCGAACGTACAGTACTGATTACTTCCCTCGACAGCTATATGTTAGCAGAAGAACAGCTTTCCGTCCAAATGCCCCATGGTTATCTTGGAGAAAATCTTCTCATTGACTACAATCCTTACCACCTTCCTGCCGGCAGCCAGCTGCAAATAGGCAGCGCTATGTTTGAAATCACCCAAAACTGCACCCTCTGCAATCACCTTTCCAAACTCGATAAACGTATTCCAAAACTGTTGAAAGATGACAGAGGTGTTTTTGCAAAAGTCGTCAAAGAGGGAGAGGTAAAAGCAGGAGATACCATTTTACGGCTCGATTGAGATGCAGAGTGTTATACCGCTCTTCATCATTTGAATGCTGCATCTACAGTTCAGCAGCCAAGACGAGGCAAAAGCCTCGATTTCTATTTTGTTCCCAGCTTCTCTAAAATCTTTTCAAACTTTTTCTGAGCATCAAGCAATACATCCCTTGATGCTTTATCCTGAATATTGAGCGCGCTGAACCACTTGTAAACTGTGGGAAAGGCCATATGGATTGTCTTTTCTCCCTTTTTGGTATAAAGGTACATCGTACAGGGGCCAAAAGCCCCGGCTTCCGGATGTTTTTGTGACACCGTATAGATCACCGGGATTTTACAAATGGAGTAGGCATCAAAAAAGTCATATACATCAATGTCATGCTCACCCAGATCATAATTTAAGTCGACAAAAACCGGGCTGACAAATCCGTTTGGTGCCAGTTCTCCCTCAAACGCCATCTCCAGGTCATCTTTTGCCTCTTCCCAGTCGTTGCCTTTGATTTTAAAACTTACCTCATGCACCAGCGGCCCTTGCGGCTTTGCCATCTTATAAGGCATCTTTTTGAAAGCTCCCTTTGGCATTGCCTGTTTCAGTGCCTTTTCAATTTTCTGCCCCAGAGCAGCAAGTGCCGGCTCATTTGCCGGGATACCCGTCATCGCAGCGATACCAGCGGGGGAGAGAGAGGATACATTGATAGTAGTGTCACCCTTCATCGTATAGATAGACATACTCAATGGGGTAAAGAGTGCGATTTTCGGGTACTTGACTGCCAGTTTCCTAAAGGTAGCTTTGTCCCATAGTACCATTAGGTTATACACCTTGTGATAAAGCTTGTGAAAGTCCCGTTTAAAAGGTACAAGCATATCATTGTTCGCCTCTACCATAAAGCCTGTCTTCTCGAAAGCCTCCTGAATACTCTTGGGCGTCACTTTGCCATTTTTATTCTCCATGGAGAATACCCGTACATGGTTTGTCTCTGTTGCATACAGTCCGCTGATAAGCAGTAACATAACCATCAGTCCCTTGATTACTTTCATCTTGTTCCTTTCCCAGTCAAATAGTACTTTGGCATTAAAGATACCGGAATAATGCATTATAGCCCAACTTAATTAAGAAATACAAATAGTAAGAAAAAAGAAATAATAATTGATGGA
>WGDG01000249.1 GCA_015493425.1 Sulfurovum sp. | reverse complement strand
TCGATAAGATCACCTACAAATATAAGTTTTGCATCACTGGGGAGTTTTTCGACAAGCCTCATGAGCGTGTCGTATTCACCGTGAACATCACCGATGATGTAGGTTTTTGTATCGTTCATTTGCAAAACCTCATAGTGATTCCCTTATATATTTCCAATGGGATGATTCGATGGTTATTTAGTTTGATCATGTTTAGCCTTTTTGTACGAAAGTCCCGCTTTGTGGCAATACTCCCGCACAAACGCATCTTTATCCTCTATCTCATCCACAACATTCTCTTCAACGGCAGCACAATAGGCTTTAAGGTAGTCGATGTAGTTCTCCTCTTTGTTTGGCACATGGCTGAAATACAACTTCAAATACTCCTCATACTCAGGAAGTGATGCCAGTTTGTCTGCATCACGTACCATAAAGTGATAGGCATACATCGCAACCAAAGATGATACCTCTTCATACAATATCTCGAGACGATTCTCTTTTGGGGTGAAAGGATCAAGATAGGCTATCTCATTTTCTTCTCTTTTGTTGGCAAATCTTTTTTTGCTATATTGAATATTTCGAACCTCTTCGCATACATCGTCAATAGGGACAAGTTCTATCTCCCGCTTATTTCCGAGAAAATGCTCTTTTTTATAAACCCTATCTACAATGTGCTCTCGTCCATCAAGCAGTGCATCCCCTTCACCTGTCATAATCTCCCTGCATCGCTCTACTCGAAAACCATCATCGTATGTTTTGATCTCTGTAGGCAGATCTTTTATCTCCTCTTTCCGCTGCTCCCATGGAATGTGGTTTCGATCTTTGTCAAAAAGGTAGTTAAGGTACCGCTCCTTTGTCTCGATCACCATCCGCACATAAGGAGTATCCAGATGCATCTTTGCTTCAATGCTTTTGACCTTCAAACAAGAAGGATAGGCAACAAAACCATAAGGTGCCGTTATATCTTTTTGAAATATAAAATGCATCATTACTCCCTAATCTTTCTCCAGCAAGATCTCTTGACACTATCGGTCGTAGAGATATACAAATACCCATGTGTCATCACAATCGCATCAAAATCCAAACTGCATGCTTTCTCTACATCCTCTTTTGTAATACCGATATACCATACCTCATACTCATCTTCCTGCAAAAGTATATTATTTTTCCACGCTTCTTCGAGTTTTCTATAAAGCCAAAACTTTTGGCATCTATTGCACTGATGCAGTATAAACTCATCAGAGTTTGAATGGTAGATCTCTTTGACTTTGGTAAGCGTATCTGTGTTGCAGCATCTATTTAGTTTGATCATCTTTGGCCTTTTAGCTCCAAATCCTCAAGCCCTATCCCAAGCGTTAGCTCCGTGCCATCCTTTTTGCCAAATATCACCGGAAGTTCAACAGACATATCAAACATCGAAGCACCTGAGGGGTAAGACCAGCCTATGATGTAGGTCTCTTGCTTTTCGATAATATCGTTGTATTGTGGCGGTATCTTGTGTACCTTTACGGGATGATACCACAACCCTGCCTCTTCAAGATCTTTTTGGGATTTGAAGGTATCAAAGAGGGCAATATAGTCTTGAAGCGGGATGCTATAGCGCTTGGTATGCAGTGCTCTTTTTTGATCTCGCTTGAGATTTTTAAGGACAAAAGCCACTTTCTCCTCTTCATCCATTGCCAATGTCTCTTCTACCGCATGGGCTATCTCATCCTTCCCAGTCATCCATCGTGGCAGATATTTACGGACAAATGCCTCATCGAGCACGGCTTCGACATCGAGAAAATCACTTTGGACTTCTGCTTTTTTAAAGAGCGCCCAGCCTGTGTCGCTCTTGACAAAAAAGTAGTCATCTTCATCATGCACTATTTTCCAGTATTGGGGCTTGATGATCACCTCTCCCTGCTCATCGATCACCATATCTTTTCCCTCTTTGCTCACCACGGCATAGCCGAAATTAAAAGGGGCGTAGTCATCGTATTGGCAAGCGATGGTCTCTTTGCCCTCTTTGTCCGTATAGCCCCATAGTTTTGTAGCGGCATCCTGTACGGCATTGTGGCCGTAGCCTCTGGTGACAATAGTAGCGTAGGGTTTGCTTTTGATGATCTCGTTCGTTTCTTGATCGACATAGACATAACACAACAACCCGTCAGCCTCTACGGTCAAAAAACGCTGCTTATAATCTAACGATCCACACAGCGCATTGGCGGCTATAACCCTGTCGGTATGCAGCTCTATGATCTCACAAAGATAGTCTCTATAGTCATCGCTCTGCGGCAGAGCCTCTCTTTGCACCTCTGCCAGCTTCTCTTCAACATGGATGTAGTAATACTCACACGCCCAATGGCAGACAACGTCGGGGTCATCCAAAAACTTCTTGCGTCTGTCCCGTATGAGTCCGTACTGCCCTGCATCGTTTATGACGGCTACAAAATCACTGCTGATAAAGAGTGAAGAGAGGTTGAGTTTAGTCTGTTGTGGCACAAAAACTTTAATGCCGTCAGTCAAGAGAAACTGTGCTTCATGGTGATGTTCAAAATACCATAACATCTCCAAGGAAGCATTATCGGCAACCCCTTCTATCTCCTCCATTTCAAACGGTATTAGCCACGCCATCCTCTCTACCAGAAGGTGCAGAAGTGTTTTCTCTTCAAGTATCGTATCGAGTGTCACCATTTCGATATCGACACGATTCTGAGGCTTAAGCTCGTGTGTGTACCATTTTTTAGGATACCGCTGGCGCAGTGTTGCAGCCCTTGCCAATGCCTCCCCTTTGGAGAAACAGAGATAACCATACCATTCGTTCATACCGTCACTTGTTTTAAGAGCGTAGAGAGGCTGTGTTTTCTCTATCTGTGCATTGTTGGCAAGTTGCTGTTTGCAGGTATTTTCAATCTTCTCCTGATCATAACCGTACTCACGCTGTACAGCCTGATAGATACGGTCAAAAACGTTGTAAGTTTCAAAGAGGAGTTTTAGGTGTAGTTGACTATCCACAAACATCTCTTTATTGTTGAAAACAATCCCTACGGCACATACGCTATCCTCGGCAAACCCATCCCCTCTTCATACCCGCACATCAGATTCGCTGCGGCCAGAGCCTGCGAAGAGGCACCACGCAAAAGATTGTCTATAGCAGAGCTGACAAAGAGCGATCGGCCGTTGCTTGCAGCGTAAATGTCGCAAAAGTGCGTCCCCGCAGTGCTTTTGATGTCCACAGGCTTCTCTCGAATGCGAATGAAGGGGTCGTTGGCGTAGTGCTCTTTAAGAATCATCAGCGGATCGACATCGACCTTGAGGGTGCCGTAGACAGAAACCAGTTCGCCGCGCGTGGCGGGAATGAGGTGCGGCACAAAATTGACCTGCATCTTGACACCGTGGATCTTCTCTATCTTTTCGGCAATTTCGGGTGCGTGGCGATGTTTGAGGGGATTGTACGCAAAGATGTTATCGTTAACCGTCACGAAGTGTGTCGTTTCACTGAGCTTCTTGCCCGCACCGCTGACACCCGACTTCGCATCGACAAAGAGAGGCGACCCCTCTTCGAGGTAGGGGATGAAAGGCAGAATGCCAAGCAGTGTTGCAGTGGGGTAGCACCCGGGGCCTGCGGCAAGATCGGTATTTTTAAGCTCTTCACGATAGTACTCGATGAGTGCATAGACCGCATCACCCAGATGTTCTTTATCTTCGTGTTCGCAGTAGTGCGCTTCGTACGTGTCAAGCTCCAGACGGTAATCGGCAGAAAGGTCGACTACTTTGAGTCCATTTTCTATGAGCCCCTTGGCAAAGCCCATCGAAGCCTTGTGCGGCAGTGCCAGAAAAACAAGGTCGCAGGCATTGACAACTCCAGCCACATCGGCTTTCTCTACAGGCAGTGTTATTACTTTTTCCAGTGACGGGTGCAGCGCTTCTATAGTCGTATCGCCCTGCGTTGTCGCCAAATAGGTCAGCTCGAACCCCGGATGTGCCACAAGCATCTTCACCAGTTCCAGCCCCGTATAGCCGCTGGCCCCTACAACCCCTACTTTTACCATTGTTTCCTCACTTTCTTTGGGCGACCATCAGGGATCGCCCCTACTCATCCTGAATTTTTAACTTTTAATTTTTAATTTAATTTGATTTCCTCATACAACACCTCTTCAATGTCGTATACCTTCTTTCCACTTGGCAGACTCAGCTCCACCTCATCGCCCTCTTCCTTGCCGATCAACGCTCTGGCCATCGGCGACTGGAAAGAGATGAGCCCCTTCTCAGGCTGCGCCTCCATACTCCCCACTATGGTGTATTTAAGCTCATCACCACTCTCCTGACAGGTCAAACAGACGGTCGATCCGAAACTGACACGTTCATGCGCCAGCGTGGAGGGGTCGACCACCTGTGCACGGCCGATGATGTCGGTCAGTTCGGCAATACGTGCTTCCATCAGCCCCTGTCTTTCTTTGGCAGCATGGTACTCGGCATTCTCTTTGAGATCACCCAGCTCTCTGGCTTCATCAATGACCTTTGCGATCTTGCCTCTTTCATTGGTCTTCAGGTTTTCAAGCTCTTCGGAGAGCTTGACATAGGTTTCACGCAGCATCGGCTCTTTTTGCACGATATATCCTTTGTTC
>WGDG01000248.1 GCA_015493425.1 Sulfurovum sp. | reverse complement strand
TATTATAGCACCGAACTTCCCCCTTGTCAAGGGTTTTTTAGAATTTTATGAAAATTTCTTCGATTTTTTTTATTGCTTACATTATATAGGGAAATTTTTACTCTATTTTTCTCTTACGTTTCTTCTTTTCTATATAACGGTTTGTACCTTTTTTATTTTTATGGCAGGGGAATGCTTTGTGTTTGTATGGAAAATAACATTTTTCTTGAGCTGGTGCGGATAAAGAGAGGGGGGAGAAGGAGTTAAAGTAAAATTTTTGCTGCCACGGCACAGGCAGCACTTTCACTTTTAAGTACAAGTGGTGTAGAGAACCCTGTTATTTTGTGCTCTGCAAAAAGTGCACGTTCTTCATCCGTAAATCCACCCTCACATCCAATAATGAGTGTTTCTATATTCTCACGTACTGTTTCAACCGATGTTGTACTGAAGTTGAGCATATAACTTTCCGGATATTTTTTAAGAAAAGACTCCATATCATCCGCCATATCCAGTATCATCATTTTACTGCGACCGGATTGCTGGGAGGAGTTAATGAGAATCTTATTCAGTCGTTTGAAGTCTGGCTTGAAGCTCTTTTGTGATCGCTGGCAATAAATGAATGTAATCTTCTCCACACCTATTTCATTCAATGACGGAAGTGCTTTTTCAATACTTTTTGGGTCAATGATACACCAGCCTATATGCAGAGAACGTGAAGGCTTGACTTCATGCATTTCTTTGGATAGTAGTGAAAGTACAACCGAGCGCTTGTCTATGGATACTACTTCATACGTATACAAATAACCATCCTCAAGATTTCGAAGATGGAGCTTCTCATTAGCTTTATGACGACGTACCTTGAAGAGGTACCGGTGTTCTTCGCCAGTGAGTGTCAGTGTCGAGCCACCAGCCTCTTTATGATAAAGATATAACACCTTTGGCTTCCATAATTTTAAGTACTACTATCATTACAACAAGCATGATCTGAACCAATGAGATCTTCAAAAATGCCCCTCTAAGCAGTTTGTGTGTTGTTTCATCCTCTATGTTGGCAACTTTGATCAGTTTGTACTTTTTAATCTCAATATACATCAAGAGTGCCCAAACAATGATCATAACAATTACACTGAGGGTCCAGTGAAAATCATTCATTGCCATGATAACAAGGCCTGTAAAGGCAATCATGGTTGCCAATGCCTGAAAACTCATCGTGTAAATGAAACTTGCTTTTTTAAATCCAGCCGGATTCTTTTTTGTTACAAAGGGAATAAAAAGTCCCCCAAGCAGAAAGACCAAAAAGATCTTTACCAATATACTGTGTGCCATAATCATCTGTTCTATCATTCTGTGTTACCTTTTTTTGTTTGAAATGTCGAAATATATTCCGCAAGCGCCAATATATCACTTTTTTGCATAGAAGCAAGCTGGGTTTTCATTAAATTCCCCATTCCTGCTACATTACGTTTCCCTTCCCGATATGCAATCAGCTTGTTTGCCAAGTCTGAAGCAGACTGTCCTGCAATCAGTGCAGATTTTCCTAAAGCCCGTTTCTCTCCTCGACCTCCGTGACAGCCGGCACATTTTTGATAGAGCTCTTTGCCACGGTCTCCAGGAGCTTGAGCTACGACAACATCTTGAATTGTCTTCTTTGCGGCTGCGATTGTGTGTTCTGCATGTGTTTTAACACTCTCAACAGCTTTTTTTGCAACCTGTGTCGTATCTTTCGCCAATTGTGTCGCTGTCTGTTTTGTTGCATCACTGATCTTCGTGTCATGTGCCTTCTGCAATTTGGCACTCTGTACTGTTGCTTTTGCAACGGCCTGCTCTGTCTCTTTGTCTTTACACCCAGACAGAAACACCAGCGCAACTGCCATTATCGAAAGATATAGATATGTTTTTTTCACCTTCTCTCCTTACACCTTTACCGGTACAGTAAGCATCTCACCTGCCAACAGTTTTGCCCATAATTCTCCATCATTCCACTCACTTCGCACTTGGGGAGAGAACACAATCTGATTCAGATCAATCGTTCCCATCAATGTACTGTGCGCATCCGTTTCGAATGCCTGTGCATACCCTGTATCAGTTTCATGGACAATGATACTGTGCAGCTTCACCTCTTTTTCACCATTTCTCTTTTGTGTTGATGCAAGTACTTTTTCAACGATCAGAAAGAAGATTCTGGCAAACTGCTCCGCTGAGGGGGAAACAGGAAGCTCTATCCAGCGCTGCGAATGTCTTTTCATTGCCTCGATATATGCTTTATCATCTTCACTCCAGAGGGTAATCGCATGATCAAAGGAATCAATCAGCGTCTTGATATAAAGTTTAGTCAAACCGAAATCATAAACCATCTGTCCATTATCAAGGTAATTGGATTCTAGAAGCACTTCTACGCGGTACGAGTGCCCGTGAATATTTTCACTGCAGCGTCTGGTACTGCAATCTCTGACAATATGTGCATTTTCAAATTTGAAAAGTTTACGGATTAACATTACTGCCTCACTTCTGCTATAATGCTTGATTCTAACAAAAGCGACTTAAGGTATGGGCGGTGGTGTGACCGCTTCATCCAAAAAAGCATAACTTTTCCCAATACGTGCTACCGGATCGAATAAAATATCAAGTTTTTCCCTGTCGGTAACGATCCTGTCATCGAGAAAGATCTCTTTGATTTCCAGAATAACCGGTACGGTTGTTCCTCCCAATGTAATCTCCTGCATCAGTTCACAGAAATAGACTACAGGCGAAGACACGATCTTAGGAGGGAAGTCCTTCTCTTCACGCTTTATGACTATGTCAAAAACCTCAGCTTCACTTTCATCATGCCCAAGTACCTTGGAGCTGTAGTGCATCTTGTTAAGGTCTCTACTTTCAACCATACAGAGTGTACAACGTTTATGCTTTCTCAAGTTTGCCAATGTGTCTTTAGGTGTACCATCGCTCTTGTGCCCGATCGAGACAAGCACTGTTGCTGGGCTTGATGAGAGACCGGTAAAGTAACTGAATGGTGCAATATTGACTATCCCCTCATCTTCTGTGACAATCCACGCAATGGGACGCGGGATAATCGTCTGTGACATCAGTTTGTAAATATCGGTTTTATTTTCCATATCAGCGATAGTAAAATGCATCGTTATTTCTCCTGACCAAAGAAGCCTTTTGCTTTATCCCACAAAGAGATCTCTTCATCGATCTCCTCTTCCTTTTCGGGTTCATCTTCACGATACACATCATCAGGAAGCGCATTTTCGGGAGTTCCATCCACATTAACGACTGTCAGTTCCGGATGGATTAGCTCCCTAAGACGCTTTTGAACAACCATTTTGGTTGTCATAAGACTCATGGAACATCCATGACAGGTTCCGGCCAGTTCAATATAAACTGTTCCATTCTTAACACCAAGCAGCTTGATTGTACCGCCGTGTGATGCAATATATTCATTTACTTCCGGCAGATGGTGTTTTACCGCTGCGTAAATATCTTCATCTGAGAATGTCATTGATACTCCTTTATGGTATTGTACCTTTTTTTATATGCAAAAAGCTGCTTCAAACATATCGGTTTGAAAGAGACCATTGGTACTGTCTGACGATACTGAAGATAGGCCTCACCAAATTTTTGTTCCGCTTCCCTCTCTTCAAAAACCATAACCATTACTATAATGAACAGCATCTCCAACGGTGCGACCATGGTAATGAATGTTGGGCTTCCAAGCAACAACGCCCAGCCAAGTGGCAGCAGTGTCAGGCCAAAAAGCATAGGATGACGCATACAGTTGTAAATACCACTAGTAACCAGCCTGTTGGTCTCCAACCTGGGAATATTTCCCACACGTCCTTTAGCCAATTCCCGCCCACCGTTGGCTGCAGCATTGAATGCCAGTTTAAGAATAACAATACCCAGTATGCCACACACAAGATGAAAAAAAATATTTGTAAAAAGGGGATTGTGCCAGTCACACATCAAGGCATAGACTGTGCCTCCGACGATCATCACAAACCATAGCAAAAGACGTATAACAACAGAGAAAGAAGTATGTACTTTCATTCTCTATTTTTTAATGTAGGTAATAAAATGATTTGGTCTAACTTCACGTGAAAAGACTTCATGTCCTGCCTTCAACATCTCATCCATAAGCGGTTCTGGCTGGAAGTCTGCTTCTATCGTAATTATCTCGTCTTCAGGTATTGTTTTAAGCGCTTTATTCAGTTCCGCCAAAGGGTTACGTTCTTCATCAAGTATTTCATTGGCATTGAGTGTCTGTTTTGGCTCTTTAAGTATCCATTCCGGTGCTTCTTCTGCCTCTACTTCCCCTTTGGGTGTATTTATATCAACCGACGGCTGGCCAACTGCTTCACGAAGTTGGTTTAACAGATCGACAGGATCCATACCGCCCACCACTGCAGCCTGTTTCACACCTGCAATTTTTGCAAGTGTCCTTCTAAGTACCGGGTTGTTGAGTTTTTGAAATTTAGGATTTATCTGTATAAGTATATCTTTCATTCCATCATACTCATTCAACAGATCTGCAATCTTGGTGTCGAGTGTAATCTCTTTCATGAAGCAACTCCTTATTATTTATTAGGATAATATTACTCCGAATAAGCTTGGGGTTATCTTATATGATTTAATTATTATTTTTATAATGTTACCAAATACGTATTACACACCCTGTGTGGTATCAAATACTCTTATGTGCAACCTGTCACTATAGAGGAAATTATGTTGCATACAGAAATGAAATACCGTCTTGTCATTATGCCAAATTGTATCTCTGCTTTCTCCCACCGGCATACAGTAAACATCAAGTTCAGGAAGTATTTGTCTGATTTCCTCAATCTCTTCAAATGCTGTCGTCTCTGCGAGCTGCTTGTCAATAGTGAATTTTAAAAAAGACTCTTTGGTGTTTGCCTGAATATTTTTCAGTGCCTGAGGCTTGATACGTTTCTCTCGGGCTTCTCCAGAGTTTGCAAGCTTTAAAGAGAGGGCAAAGACACAGTCACGGTAAGCAGGGTAAGCTTCAAAGTCTATCTCGATCGTACCGTTTGTTTCAAACGTGATACGGATACCTTTCCCTACCAGCCATGAAACAACAGCATAAAAGATATCATCACTGTAATACATCAAAGGTTCCCCACCGGTGATGACCATATCCGGCAGATAACCAATCTTTATAAACTCAGCCTCAAGCTCAGTAATCAGAACATTAGGATCTTCCACTTTGATCCACGTTTTCGAAAAGCTGCTATCTACGGCAAAATAGGTGTCACATCCGTAACGGATTTCACCATCCACTTCATAGGCGGCACCAAATCCGGGACAGGAGAGGTTGCATCCACCTGTTCTCAGAAAATAGGAAGGGGTGCCTGCATATTTCCCTTCCCCCTGAATGGAGAAAAACTGCTCAGTTAGATAAAACAAAAGCTATTACCCTCCCGTTTCATAGAAAGCGCGGCTTGAGACTTCCTGTCCCTCTTCGAGTTCCCCTTCTATCCATCGGTTCTCTTTGGGTTTGTCTTTAAGTACCTGGGCAAGTACCTTAGAAGCACTCTCGACATCACCCTTTTTAACGTGTTCTGCAATGCTCATCGCTTCGTCAAAATAGAGACAAGGGATCAAGAAGCCTTCGGCAGTCAGACGTATGCGGTTACAGCTCTCACAAAAATCGTGTTTATGCGGATCAATAAGACCGAATTCGTAGCCATTCTCTTCAATGATGTAATTAAATGAGGGACTCGCTCCCTCACGTCCCAGAGCACGGATTGTATACTTCTCTTTTACTTTGGCAAGAATCTCTTTGCCGTGCATCCCCCGAAGATCGATATTAGCATGACGGTTCTCCATATACTCAATAAAGCGGATCTTCATCCCGCGTTCCATACAGTACTCCATCACGTCGATAATCTCATCGTCATTGATACCCTTAAGCGGTACCATATTGATCTTCACGCCAAGTCCCACCTCAAGTGCTCTATCAATACCTTTAAGTACCTGTGAAAGCACATCTTTCTGGGCAATTTTGTGCGCAACTTCAGGTTTGAGGCTATCGAGCGAAATATTCAGACGCTTCAAACCTGCATCTTTAAGCTTTTGTGCAACCTGTGGCAACAGATACCCATTGGTTGTTAACGCAAGATCGATATCGGGGCTATAGTCGTGGATCATTTTAATAAACGTATCAAGATCTTCACGCAACAGTGGTTCACCGCCGGTAATACGAATCTTGTTTACTCCCTCGTCTATTGCCACTTTCATAAACAAAAAGAGTTCTTCAAAAGAGAGCAGGTTCTCTTTGGGTACCCATGAAAAAGGTTTTTCGGGCATACAGTACTGGCATCTGAAATTGCACCGTTCTGTCACTGAAACCCTCAAATAGTTTACTGTTCTACCATGTCCGTCTATAAGCATATCTTTCCAATCGTATCAGTTTTTGTTAGGGTAGCGAAATGTAGATAAATTGGGGATTAGAAATGAGGATTGAGGAAAAGCGCATATACAATGCAAACCAAGTTACGTTGCTATGTCAAGGAAAAAGGAAATATGACAAAAAATCTCGCGTTATCGTGTTTTCTCTTTTTCTTTGTCACGCGAACAAAGAAAAAAAGAAATGAAGAAGAATGCTAAATCTTCAATTAACGTCAAGATCCCGGATCGGAGTCCGGGATGACAAAATTGTTACCCCGGCACAAGGCCAGGATAGGAGCGATCACAAATTAGTGATGCCCTTTCCAGATTGATTTTTTCCAGAGGAATGCCAGGAATGCGAAGAGGACAAAGTATCCAATTACCCATGGTCCGACTTTCTCTCTTTTAGGCTTGCTTGGATCACCAGTCTTTTCAAGATAGGCTTTTACTTTTTCGTATCCCTCTTTTGTCAGACCGACTCTTGGCATCGCTGTACCAGGCAGCTGTGACTGTGGATTCTCAACAAAAGTTTCCAGGAACTGCTCACTTCTCGCTCTAATAATGATAGAGAGATCAGGCGGCAGTTTACCCATATAGTCTGCCAGCTTGTTTTCGTACATACCGACTTTTTTCTTGAATGCAAGTGCATCAAGGTCTACACCTGTTTTGATATTAGACTTTGTTTTAGGTACTTCGCCAATCTGAGTCCAATGGTCATAACGGTTGGCGTGACATCTACCACATGCAGTTTCATACGCTTCTTTTGGAGAAATCTCTTTCGGTGCGATTGACTTGAAATACGCTACGATATCTGCAGCATCCTGCTCGCTTCCGGCACTTGGCGGCATTGCAAAGTGTTTGGACTTGGTAACCTTTGCAGGATCAAGCAGGAAATGTGCGAAGAATTTCTCATCAAGCAGTGCTCCCATATTACTCAGATCAGGCGGGTTAACACCATATGTCTGTGCAGAAGTGACTGCATCCATAGGTGCAGCCATTCCCTGGGATTTGATTGAGTGACAACCGACACAGGCTGCAACGAGTGCTTTCCCGTTTTCCGCATTTCCTTTGACTTTCAGCGCAGGAAGATCGGGATATTTAAAATCATGCCCTTCGACATGCTTGTGCATTTGAGAGTGTGCAAACGGCTCTACGCCCCAATAAAGGATCAGAGTAAAGACGACAACGACTCCAAGTATTTTCAATTCTTTCATTGCTTTACTCCTTACAGTTTCTTTTCTTTAGATGTGATGATAGGCAGCGCGATCCATAAACCGAAAAAGGTCAGTGCGGCAACAAGTCCTATCGTACTCCAGATACCTTCTGGTGGCAGTTTACCCATAAATGTCAGGATAATCATGTCGATCAAAAGTGCCCAGAACCAGTATTTAAACAGCCCTCGTCTACTCGCCGGTGCCACATTCGGGCTTCTGTCAAGGAAAGGCAGAAGGAAGAAAATCACCTGTGCAAACGCAAACGCAATCAAACCAACATTGGTTGAGAATGGTCGAAGAACCTCATAACTCCACAGGAAGTACCACTCAGGATAAATATGTGTCGGCGTTTTCAATGGGTTTGCCGGGTCAAAGTTAACCGGATCCATCGCGAACTCAAAATGGTAAAAGACAAGGTAGAAGAAGATCACAAAGTAGACTCCCATGACAAATACGTCTTTACTAAGGAATACCGGATTAAACGGAATAACTTTGGACTCTTTTACCTTACCTGCTTTGTAAAGCTCTGCAGCCTCTTCAAAGTCAATCTCTTCACCGTCCTGATTGTTAACGTGAGGGATTCTCAATGTACCAAAGTGCAGGACAATAACACCGATGATCGCCAGTGGTACAAGCAGTACGTGAAGCATAAAGAATCTGTTAAGGAATGCCTGTCCAGGAACATAGTCCCCTCTGATCCACTCAACCAGACCGTTCAGATGTAGTCCGCCCATCGAGAAAAGGTTGGTAATTACCATACCTGCCCAGTAACTCATTTGACCCCATGGAAGCATATAGCCTGAAAAAGCTTCTGCGGAAAAGAGTACAAAAAGAAGCATCCCCGAAAGCCAAATGAGTTCTCGGCCACGCTTGTAGGAACCATAATAGATCCCTGTGAACATATGAATATAAATGATCAGGAATACAACAGATGCACCTACACCGTGAATATGTCTCCAGAGCCAACCGTATCCTACTTCACTCATGATCGTATAGTTGACCGAGTCAAACGCCAGTTGTGTGTTTGGCTGATAATACATCAACAGGAAAATTCCTGAAATCAACAACAGCCCGAATGTTGCAGCAAGCACCATCCCCATTGCCCACAGGAAGTTGATATTTTTCGGAATCCAGTACTCAGTAGACAATACGCGCTTGAGCGTATCGACTGCCAATCTCTCGTTCAGCCATTTGTGGCTGAACGGTCTTGCATTTTCATCAAAATGTGCCATTTATGCCCCCTTATACCGGCATTGTGATGCCGTCTTCAAGCATCTTTTTATACTCAGGGCCTTCTTCACCCAAAACAAGCTTTTCACCATCAATTCTAAACGGAGGAATATCCAACCCGCGTGGTGGTGGCGCTTTGGTTACCTGTGCGGTAATATCATACATTCCTCCGTGACAGGCACAAAGGAAGTCCTGTTCTTCCGGACGGAATCCCGGAATACATCCCAAGTGGGTACAAAGACCGACACATACTGTATAGTGTGCATCACCAACTTTGATCAGACGCTTCAGATCACCCGGTTTCTCTTTTTTAAGTTTCTCGACTGTAGCAGGACTCTGCTTAAGTACAAAGATCGGTTTCCCTCTCCACTTTTCAGTGACAAGCTGCCCCTCTTTATACTCTTTCATGTTCAATGTAGTAAATCCCGCTGCTTTGACGCTTGGCAGAGGATCCCATGTACGCTTCATCGCATAAAGTGCACCAAGCCCGCCCAGAGCGGTAAATCCGCCCAAGGCCTTGCCCATAAAGTCACGACGACCGTTGTTGTTAGCCATAGCTTTTCCTTTCGTTATAATGTTGTTAACCATTTGTTATAATCTTGTAACCATTAATTGTAGTATAAATGAATTAAAAATGGATTGATGCGGCTCAAGAAACAGGGGAAGAGGAAAAGATGTTACGCATTGTAAATTAGGAGGATAATACTCCTAATTTATAGTTTTTTTAAGGATTTTATTAAAGCTCTTTCAACAGAGAATCAGCCAAAAAGGCATGCAATGATTTTCTTGCTTCCGGGTTTTCCTTATTCAATGCCATATTGAGTGCATCTACATCAAAACCCTCAACAACAGTGATACCAAACGCTTCCAAAAGTTTTACCGGATAGAGCGGTATCTGATTATCCAACAGCATGAAGATCACCCTGGCTCCACTTGCTTTTGCTTCAACTGCCGTCTGTGCCGATGCTGTCACTACCGTTGTACTGCTGCTAATGAGTTCTGTGTATTCTTCCGGCTCATGCAGTATTGCAAAAAGCTTGTCAAGTTCATTTTCATACTTGACAAAGAAGTAATGTCCCAACAATAGTTCCATATCGAACTGCTTAAAGAAATCGGCATTATTCAAGATTGTTTTGTCATGGTCGTAGTCTCGCAGAAAAAACAGCACCCTCTCGGTTTTGGATGTTTTTTCAAAGTACTGTGTATCGACAATTACCGCCTCTTCACACTCCGGATTCTGGCAGTCCGGTCTGAAAAGTGTCTCACCATGAATAGAAACATCCTTCTCATCATGTGCGAAACGGTAGACCGTTTTAAAATCGGCACAGTACTTGACCAGTCTGCCGTGGTCATCTTCATCACTGTCAATGATGACACTGTCACCCATCTGGGCGATCGCATCAATGTCCTGGACTGTTTCGATATTAACATAGTCTTTAAGTCCCTGTTCCTCTTTCATTGCCACTCCGGCACGAAAGTCATTGACCAAAAGCTGTACCTCTCTACCGGCGGCTTCGAGCTGACGCAATACCGTCACCCCTCTTCTCGCTCTCTCCAGTCCAACTTTGTGGCCTGTATGTGCATAATAATAGATCATTGCATTTTCCCTTTCTGTTTCATTTTAATATAGACATGTAAAATTTCAAGTGATGCGGGGGTTACGCCGGAAATTTCCGATGCAGCAAAAAGTGTCGGGGGATTTGCACTTTGAAGCTTCTCGACAATCTCGTTGCTCAACCCCTGCACCGTTGTAAAATCAAAACCTTCAGGGATCTTGATCTTAAGCATATCTTTCATCTGTGCAATCTGCTGTGCCTGCTTTTCAATGTAGCGGTAGTACTTTGCCTCAACCAAAATCTGCTCCATCACCTCATCATCGTACTTATCAAACTCCGGCAGCAGTGTTGTCAGCTTTTCTCTGTCAAATTCCCCTCTTGCAATTACATCGATCCAAAGCGTCTTGTCGTTGATCTTCGGTGCACCGATCTGCTCCAGTTTGGCAAGGAACTCTTTTGTCGGTGTAGCATAATTTTCTTTGAGAAGTGTCAATGCCTCTTCTATTTGAGTCTCTTTGGCTTCCACTTTTTGAATGTGTGCTACATCCATCAACCCAAGACGCTTGGCATGAGAAAGCAGGCGCCTGTCTGCATTGTCTTCGCGTAACAGCAACCGGTACTCCGCACGGGAAGTGAACATCCTATAGGGTTCTTTGGTACCTTTGGTGACCAGATCATCGATGAGTACCCCAATATAAGCTTCATCCCGTCTAAGCACAAACGGTTCTTCTCCTTTGACAGCAAGGGCTGCATTCACTCCGGCAACCAGTCCCTGCGCAGCTGCCTCTTCATATCCTGTCGTTCCATTGACCTGCCCTGCCATATAGAGATTGGGGATCTTTTTGGTTTCCAGCGTATGTTTCAGCTCAGTCGGGTCAATGTAGTCATACTCGATCGCGTACCCATATCGGACAATCTTGGCATTCTCCATTCCCTTGACTGAACGCACCATCTCAAGCTGCACGTCAATGGGAAGGGAAGTACTCATACCATTGATGTAATATTCCGTCTCATCCATCGTCTGCGGCTCGACAAAAATCTGATGACGCGGTCTGTCACGGAAACGGTTAACTTTGTCTTCGATGCTTGGACAGTAACGTGGTCCCATACCGTCAATCTGCCCGGTAAAGAGCGGTGCACGATAAAAATTGCTCTCAATGATCTCATGGGTATGTTCATTGGTATAGGTCACATAGCAGGGAAGCTGCTTTGGATTGAATGTTTTTCTGTCCGTCCTGAAGGAAAAGGGCGGCGGAGGGGTATCTCCCGGTTGTACTTCCATGACAGAGATGTCGACCGATTTGGCATCGATACGCGCACAGGTACCTGTTTTAAGCCGTCCCATTTTCAAACCGATTGCTTTGAGATATTCTGCAAGTTCCACAGAAGCAAATTCTCCCTGACGCCCTGCTGTCTGCTTTTTTTCCCCAATATGAATCAGCCCATTCAAAAAGGTTCCGGCAGTAATGACAACCTTTTTCGCACGGTATGCATTCCCAAGCTGGGTCGTTACCCCTTTGACCTCACCATTTTCAATAATCAAACCGTCAGCGATCTCCTGTTTGACATCGAGATTGTCTGTATTAAGCACCACTGTACGCATATACTCACGGTAGTTATCCATATCGATCTGCGCACGTGTACCGCGAACTGCAGGTCCCTTGGAAGCATTAAGAGTACGAAACTGTATACCTGTCGCATCGGTACAGAGTCCCATCTCACCCCCAAGTGCATCGACCTCGCGCACCAAATGCCCTTTTGCAAGTCCTCCGATAGCCGGATTACACGAACTGGCACCGATCTGTTCAACAAGTATGGTAATTAAAAGAGTCTTCACGCCTATCCGCGCACTTGCAAGCGATGCCTCTATCCCGGCATGTCCGCCACCAATTACTATGACATCATAATCCATTTTTTACCTTTATGTGGGTATCCATCAGGAGTACCCCTCCATCATCAATCTATAATTTGCTATAATTGGCGAATTATATCCAAATTTCATAAGGGACTATATTTCATGAATTTTAAACTATTCACTATTCAACATTCAACATTCATTCGCCCCCAGAAAGGCCACTGATGTTCACCGGCCTCATTCGTGAAATCGGAAAAGTCAAAGCATACCGAAACAATATTCTGAGCATCCAGTCAGCACACAGGGCAAAACTGGGTGATTCCATCGCTGTCAACGGCGTCTGCCTGACCGTTATCAAAGTAAATCCTGACGGTTTTGATCTGGAATTGGCTGATGAGACACGTGCGGTAATTGATGAGAGTAAACTCAAAGGTAAAGTACATATTGAACCTGCCATGCAGATGAGCGACCGGTTTGAAGGGCATATTGTTCAGGGGCATGTAGACTGCATGGGAGAGGTTACCGAAATTGTCAAACGGGAAAACGGTACTGATTATATCATTAAGGTACCTACAGAATGTATTGCCCATATCATTCCCAAAGGCTCCATCACTATTGATGGTATTTCACTGACAGTCAACGATGTTTACGATGACCGTTTTCGAATCACTATCATTCCCCATACGCTTGAAAACACCCTTATCCATACCTATAAAAAAGGTACCAAAGTAAACATCGAAACCGATATGTTCGCACGCTATATTGACCATATTCTTAAACACAGATCAAAAAAACAGAGTATGGGGTGGAATGAGATTGATGCGATTACAATGAGTTATTGAGGATCCCTGAGACTTTCGGCATAAGGGTTGCGCTGCTTTTTAAGCTCCATATCGATCCATTCAAGGCTCTCAATTTTTTTCGGTGATGCAATAAGTGAGCGCCTGGTGTCCGGCGCATCGTAATAGTGAAGTTCAAATCCATTCTCATACAGCCCCATTCTTGTCGCTGCCGCGGTCGAATAGGTTGTAAGTACTGCATCTTCTCTGCAAAGTGCACGGATATCGGCGAACCACTCCCGTGTCCAGAGCATCGGATTGACCTTTGGGCTGAACGCATCCTGGTAGACTATATCGATTTGATCGGGAACCAACTGAGGAATCGTCTCTCTGGCATCACCGATGAGAATGGTTATTTTAAATTGTTCATCTTCATAGACAAAGTTGTTTGACAGATCTTTAATAATGGTATGCAGTGATTCAAACTCGGCAGGATATTCAAAATCTTTCAGCGATCGCACCAAGGCTTCGTCAAACTCCGGTGAGATAATCTCTACTCTGGTATCCATATTGTGCATTTGTATGTAGTGAAGCGTCGCCAGCGTGTTGTAGCCAAGTCCGTAACAGATGTCAAGTATACGCAAAGAGCTCTTGCCCTTGTGCAGCAAAAAAGCGGGAATGACATGCTTGTTGAGACTCTCCCGTAATGCACCGTCTTTGGGGGAATGATAGGATTCGTTAAACTCCTTGGAATAGAGCGTTAAGGAACCGTCATCACTGACAATGGTCTCTTTCTGCCCTCTTAGCGTCTCATCATACAAACCACACCCCAATTTCTAATTTCTAATTTCTAATTTCTAATTTTATCACAGTCCTATCTCATCCAGCTCTTTAAACTTGAAGGCTTCGATGATCTCTTCGATCGTCTCCTGTCCCTCACGCACGACCAGCACCATCATGCCTTCATTCATATAGTCAAGATAGTTCTCAAATTTGTGGGAAAGGATAATAAAGTCAACCCATTCACCTCCAAGTTCTTCAATCGTACTGTAAAAGGCAATTGACTTGACGACTCCTTCTTCAAAGTCCACAAGTGCCCATTTCTTTGCCTCAAGCTGTGGTACGATCTTCGATGCATTTCCGTTTTCACCGTCGACAGGAATCCATATCAGCATACATTCCCCTCTTTGGCGATCTGTTTCAACTCTTTTTTACTCAACTTGAGTTCCTTGTTGTTCATAATCCCGATACCGCGTTTGAGTACTTTTTTGGCAATCTTTTGTGCCGCCTTGAGTGAATGCATTTTACACGTACCGCACTGATAGAGGTTAAGCTCGGGAATGTCCGATTCACTTTTGACTGCAAGTACATCTTTCATTGACGCCTCCCATGCCTTGGCTACCTTTTTTTCAGACGGTGTCCCAAGCAGTGACATGTAAAAGCCGGTTCTACATCCCATAGGTGAAATATCAATGATCTCTACCTTTTTTGAATTGAGATGCTCTCGCATGAAGCCTGCAAAAAGGTGCTCAAGCGTGTGTATCCCTTTGGCAGAAAGACGCTCTTTGTTGGGTATCGTGAAACGCAGGTCAAATACGGTAATATCATCACCGCACGGTGTTTTCATCTTTTTGGCAACACGCACAGCAGGTGCGATCATCTTGGTATGGTCAACGGTAAAACTGTCTAAAAGTGGCATAAAACTTTCCTTCTGTAATTTTTCAAATTATAACGGAAAAAGTAAACAGTGAATAGTAAATAGTGAATAGTTTTCAAAAAAATGATTAAATAGTGATAGAAAAGTTTAGATTTGGTGCAGATTTTAGGAACGGCGAGGATAAAACAAGGAAGATGACTTCACTCTAAGTGACCGAACGGAACAAAGCCGTTCGGTGAAAGATATGCAGAAGCTGCGTATTTATACGCGCGCTTCTTCACGACGCTGCAGCATCTCCCAGTATTCGTTGATGTTTTTCTGAATCTCTTCAATGACATGCTTGTTTTCCGGCTTGAAGAGGTGCTTGTAGCGTCCCTGTGCTGCAAGGTACTCTTCAACAGGAAGTACATTCTTGGGTCTGTAGAGAATGTTCAGTTCATGACCGTTAATGATTTCATAAATCGGGAACATCAGTGTATCTGTTGCCAGGTCAGTAATATTGATGGTATCTTTAGGGTCGAATTTCCACTCTGTACAGCATGGAGAAACCGTGTTAATGAAACATGGTCCTTCTGTCTCCAGTGCTTTCTGGAACCCTTTTGCCATGGACTTCCACTTGTTTGGCGCAAGCTGTGCAACATATGGTGCATCATGTGCTGCCATGATGGCTACAATGTCTTTTTTCTTCTGCTTTTTACCGTAAGAGTGTGTTCCTGCCTGTGCAGTCGAAGTGTGTGCACCGATCGGTGTTGCTGAAGAACGCTGTCCGCCTGTGTTGGCATAGTTCTCGTTGTCAAGACAAATGTAGGTAAAGTCATGTCCTCGCTCCATTGCGCCTGAGAGCCACTGGAAACCGATGTCAAATGTAGATCCGTCACCACCAAAGGCAACAAACTTTACAGGAGCATCATTGTCTTTGAGTGTTCCTTTTCTTTTTCTTGCTTTGTACATTGCTTCTGCACCTGTTACCGCAGTAGCTGCATTTTCAAAACCAATGTGAATCCATGATGTATCCCATGATGTAAACGGGTAGACTGCTGTGGAGACTTCCAGACATCCTGTGTTGGAAGCGATCACAAGGTTGTCATCGGTACAGTTCATCAGCTCTCTGACGATCATAGAGTGGGCACACCCCGGGCAGAGTGTATGTGCCCCTTCAAATCGGTCGTTGTTGGTTGAAAATT
>WGDG01000247.1 GCA_015493425.1 Sulfurovum sp. | reverse complement strand
GGAAAAAAGTTAACTACTTTTTCTCTTTGTGTGAAGCTACAGGATATGTTCTGTTAAAAATTTGACCGCGGACATAGCGCCCGTAGATTAGTTCGAACATACCGGAGATGATGATGAATCCCATAAAGATCATCACTGCATCGGGGTTGGTGCGATAGGTGTGCAGCAGCAGGGTACAGAGTGCAAGAAATGCCAGTGTGGACGAGGTCAGCAAGATGAGACGGCTGGCGCCGATGGTTTGATGGAGACGGTAGGCACTGACATTGACAAGGAAGAAGATGAGCAAAAAGCCTGCACTTCCGATGATGGCGATCTGTGTCAGATCAATGGTATTGGCCAAAATAAGGCTCAACGCGGTGGTGTAAAGTACCCCTTTGAAAGGGACGCCTGAGCGTTTACCCTCATCCATCAAAGAGCGGGGCAGCTTGCCGTATTTGGCGATGATGTAGCCCAGCCTTGCATTGCCGTAAATGGTGGCATTGATGGCAGAGAAGGTTGAGAGCAGAGCGGCAGAGGCAACGAGTACGAAGCCGGTATGTCCCAGCGAAGGCTGTGCAGCGATGGCAAGGGCGTAGTCTTTAGCTTTCATGAGTGCAGCTTCGGGTACACTGCCAACGGTAATAATGGAGATGAGCACATAGAGCGCGATAACAATGATGACTGAAGCGTAGAAAGCACGCGGCAGGTTCTTTGCCGGTTTGACAATGTCTTCTGCGGAGTTCGCAATGAGTTCGAAGCCCTCATAGGCGACAAAGATGATCATTCCAGCAGTAACAATGGAAAGTGGTGTCCCCCAGTGCTCCGGTGACATCCGTTCCGGATCGACATGGGAAGCACCTGCAACGATGACCAATACCAGAATGGAGACTTTGAGTATGACGATGACCGTTTCGCTTTTCCCGACAAACGAGGCACTCACAAGATTGATGAGTGCCGGGATGATGATAGCAGCGGTAATGAGCCCGTGGTGTAACCAGACGCTTTTCTGAGTGAAAAAGGTTTCACCGTAATAGGCAAATGCGGTTGCATAGAGCGAAATGGTCACCAGGTAACTGAGCCAGAGCATCAGGTTGACACTGCCCGAGAGGATGTTGTCCCCAAAGGCTTTGTCTATGAACGTGACCGTCCCTCCCTCACTGGGGTAGGCAACGGAGAGTTTGGCGTAGGAGTATGCTGTGAGGATGGCGACAAGCCCGGCAATGGCAAATGCCACAGCCGTCGCCCCGTGTGCCAGTGATACCGCTTCACCCAAAACGGCGAAGATTCCTCCGCCGACCATACCGCCGATTCCGATAGAGATTGCGCCCAATAGTCCGATGCTTCGCATGT
Organism: Sulfurovum sp.; assembly: GCA_015493425.1. Lineage (GTDB taxonomy): Bacteria > Campylobacterota > Campylobacteria > Campylobacterales > Sulfurovaceae > Sulfurovum. The sequence continues at coordinate 5,810 of WGDG01000247.1, read as the reverse complement.
GCTGCCTTTGTTCAAATGATAGTCAGAGGAATTATATCCCAAATAGTGTAGAGAATCAATCTCTCCTGTTTCCGAAAAACTCCAGCATCAAAATAAAAAGGTTGATGAAGTCAAGGTAAAGTGTCAGGGCACCGACTACGGCAACACGCCCAAGGCTTTGTGCATCACTGCCTTCGGCCATGGCTTCGCCGAGGGCTTTGATCTTTTGGGTATCGTAGGCGGTCAGTCCCACAAAAATGATAACACCGATCACACTCAGCCACCATTCAAACGCCGGACTTTGCAGAAAGAAGTTGACGATCATGGCAATGATGAGCCCGATGAGTGCAGCGAACAGCAGATTCCCCCATGAGCTCAAATCGGTATCGGTAAAGTAGCCGTATAGGCTCATGACTCCGAATGTTGCCGCTGCGATGAAAAAGGTGGTGGCAATGGATGCTTCGGTATAGACAATGAAGATACTCGCCAGTGTCATCCCGTCAACCACGGAAAAGAGAATGAAAAGCACACGTGCGGTGGAAACATCCATTTTGTTGATGCCTGCGGAGATGGCGATGACCAGACCCAGCTCAATGAGAAAGAGTACCCATATCATGTAGGGATTGCCGAAAATTATATGCAGCAGGGTTGCACTGTGTACCACCATAAATGCACTCAGTCCGGATACCAGCAAACCTATCATCATCCATTCATATACGCCTTTAAGCAGCACATTGGTGTCATGCTGGCTCAGTTCATTTGTAAAAATACGCTCTTGCATAGTTTCTCCTTTGGATTTTTTGAACTATTATAGTAAAAAAAATGCAACAGCAATGTCAGCCAGCTTACAGAAAAGCGCATAAGGCTTTGTCTACAATACATATATTGAATTCTATTCAGGAGATCCGGCAATGTATGAAGAGGAGATGCGACACACCATAGCAAAACTGTTGCAGGAAAAATCTACAGACGAAGCCCTTGAAGAAGCGGTTTCAGATATCTTTGGCAGAGCATTGGAAAGTTCCAAAAAAGCGGGAGTTTCTCTGGAAAGCGTCGTGTATGAAATTATGGAGGGGGTGGAAGCAGGTTTGGAGGACTCAAACCGTTTCAGTGAGTCGTACCTGAATCATGCAAGTGAACTGATTGTAGCAACTATTCATAAAGAAGGTATGAAAAGACTTGCCTGTGAAGAGCACAAAATGCATGCGGCACAGCATCGTTTCAATGAAGTACTCGCCCTTGAAAGCAGCTACCTGAAAGATACTATGGAAAGTTTTCGCCAGTATGCTGTGGACAAACACCACGGTATACTGCTTACCCAGCTTGACAGGCTTGAAGTCAAAACTGCATCGATTCTTAGGAAAATGGCAGAACGGTTCGGTTATAATAAATACATCTCTTTGCATAAAAAAAGGACACCTCATTATGACCGCTAACCACCCCTGCTACGCCAACGCCTGTGAAGTACTCAAGCATACACAGCTTTTTGGTGCGCTCTCACCGGAAACAAGACGAACACTTGTTGAAGAGTGCACGCCTGTCGAATGGAAAAAAGGCGAATCAATCGATCCTGAAACCGGTACAAAATATATGCACATCGTTATCGATGGGAAAATGAAGGTAACGCAGGTTGACCCTGACACGGGCAGAAGTATTGCTCTCTTTCTGCTTGCGCCCGGAGACATCTTCGATATTTTTACACTGCTTGACGGCAAGGAGCATATTGTCTTCCCCATTCCTATGGCCCCAATGAAACTGCTTCGCATACCTTTGGAGCGTGCGAGAGAGTGGGTTAGAGAGCATCCGCAGTTCAATGAGTCTTTCCTGCCTTATTTGGGGAAACGCCTGCGTGAGATCGAAGCTTTTAGTGAATCGTTGGTTTTCCACGACACGACCACGCGGCTGGCAAATCTCATTTTGCACCATACCAGCCGGTGTCCGGATGAACAGGAAGGGCACTACCCCGTACGGTTGATCAACAACCTATCGCATGAGTCGCTTGCCGAACTCATCGGTTCCGTCCGTTCTGTGGTTTCCACACAGATGAAGAAACTTAAAGAAGAAGAGATACTGCTTTCTAAAAAGGGAAAACTGGTGGTAAAAGATTTGAAAAAACTGATGGATCGCTGTGACATGTTCTACAAAGAGGAGATATAAAAGATGAATCATTTGCTGCAGGAAATAACACCGCTCATTTCATCCTATGGGCTATGGGTCATTTTTTTCGGGATGATGATCGAGGGTACGACGATGATCCTTGTCGCGGGTATTCTTGCCTACCTCGGTATGCTTCCTGTAGGGGAAACCATTGCCGTTGCTATTGCCGGGGCGGTTGCCGGTGACCAGCTGTGGTACTTTCTTGGAAAACGCTACACGGCCAGACTCCTGAAGCGTTTTCCTTCAGTTGCGGCAAGAGTGGAACGGCTTGCTGACAAGGTGCGACAAAAGGGCAATCTGCTTGCGTTCGCCAGCCGCTTTGTCTACAGCGGCGCCATTCTCTTTCCTGTGGCACTGGGTGTGTACGACTATCCGCACCGAAAATTCACCTTTTTCGATCTGCTTGGTGTGACACTCTGGGCATGTGTGGGTGTTGCTATCGGTTACTTCCTCGGTACCGGAGTCGAACAGCTCTTTGGCAAGATTGAAAAGGTGAAACATTTGTTATGGCTTTTGGCTATAGTCGCGTTTGTCGTCTGGAACGTCAAGCGTTATCTCAACATTAGAAAGGAGCCCTTGTTTTGAAAAAAGAGGCTTATGCATGTTACCCATGCATAAGTCTAACAAATCGTAAACGAAAATCGGAGTATACTTTTAATAGAGGCGCAGTTGCGTAGCGAAGATAACACAAAATTTTAAAAAGGATGTACAATGAGTAAAAATATCAAATGGTTTAATGAAATAGGTATTGAAGATGTTGCTGAAGTAGGCGGGAAGAACGCATCACTTGGTGAAATGTATCGTAATCTTACCAGTGAAGGGGTACGTGTCCCCAACGGTTTTGCCGTAACTGCCTCAGCGTACAAGTATATTCTGGATTATAATCATCTTTGGGAAAAACTGCATGCGCAGCTTGACGACCTTGACCCTAACAATGTCAAACAGCTCCAGGAACGTGGTGCAGCCTGCCGTGATCTTGTCTACAATGCGACGATCCCGGACGATCTGAAGCAGGAAATCCTCGATAATTATGCAAAACTCAAAGAGGAGTACGGCGAACAGCTCTCTGTTGCCGTGCGATCTTCTGCGACTGCGGAAGACTCCCCCGAAGCCTCTTTTGCCGGTCAGAATGAGACTTATCTTCACATTCAGAACGAAGAGCAGCTGCTCGATTCGTACATGCGCTGTCTTGCCTCCAACTTTACCGACCGCTCTTTACACTATAAGTATGACAACGGTTTTGACTACTACAAGGTCTACCTCTCAGCAGTGATCATGAAAATGGTACGCAGTGACATCGGCGCAAGCGGTGTGATGTTCAGCCTCGATACCGAAACGGGTTTTCGTGATGTTGTTTTCATTAACGCGGCTTTCGGTCTGGGAGAGAATGTGGTACTTGGTACCATCGACCCGGATACGTTCTACGTGCACAAGCCGACCTTCAACAAAGGACACCGTGCCGTACTCAAACGCCGTCTTGGGAGCAAAGAGCTGAAGATGGTCTTTACCAAAGAGGCCAATGTCAGCAATATGGCCGTAGAGTACACCAAAAATGTCGAAACGACACCGGAAGAACGCAAGCGCTTTGCCCTTAGCGATGATGATGTCATGGTTCTGGCAGACTATGCCATTAAAGTAGAGAACCACTACTCCGAAAAAGCGGGCTACCACAAGCCGATGGATATGGAGTGGGCCAAAGACGGAGAAGACGGACATCTCTACATGGTGCAGGCACGTCCGGAAACAGTCGAGTCGCAGAAGAAAGGCTCGGTACTGAAGCTGTATCGTCTGAAAGAAAAAGGCAAAGTACTGGCAAAAGGTCGTGCTGTCGGTACCAAGATTGGTGCAGGTAAAGTGCACATCATCAACGATGTCAAAGAGATGGACAGTTTCAAGCCCGGTGAAGTCCTTGTCGCTGACATTACGACACCGGATTGGGAGCCGGTGATGAAGATCGCCTCCGCCATCGTCACCAACAAGGGCGGGCGTACCTGCCATGCAGCGATTGTAAGCCGTGAACTGGGACTGCCGGCAGTCGTAGGTGCGGTCAATGCCACAGAGGTACTCAAAGACGGTCAGGAGGTGACCGTCAGCTGTGCAGAGGGTGAAACGGGCTATGTCTATGAAGGCAAACTGCCCTTTGAAGTACAGGAGACTGACCTGAGCGCACTGCCAAAAACCAAAACAGAGATTATGATGAACCTCGGTGACCCCGACATTGCCTTCTCACTGGCTTCGCTGCCGGTGGATGGCATTGGGCTGGCGCGTATGGAGTTCATTATCAACAACGACATCAAAGCGCACCCCATGGCACTGCGGCACCCCGAAAAGACTGACGATGCCACACGCAAAGCGTTGACGGAACTGACAGAAGGGTATGAGGACTTTGAAACTTTCTTTGTTAAACGACTCAGTGAAGGAGTAGCCACCATCGCAGCAACGGTCTACCCCAAACCGTGTGTCGTGCGTATGAGTGACTTCAAGTCCAACGAATATGCCTCCCTGCTTGGCGGGAAGTTCTTTGAGCCGACCGAAGACAACCCAATGATCGGCTTCCGCGGTGCGGCACGTTATGCGCACCCCGCCTACGAAGAGGGTTTCGCACTCGAGTGTGCGGCCATGAAGCGTGTGCGTAACGAGATGGGCTTTGACAATGTTACGCTGATGATCCCCTTCTGCCGCCGTGTGGATGAGGGACAGCGTGTCATTGACACCATGGCGAAGTACGGCCTCAAACAGGGCGAGAACGGCCTGAAGATCTATGTGATGTGTGAGATTCCCAACAATGTCATCTCCATTGACGAATTCAGCAAAATCTTCGACGGCTTCAGCATCGGAAGCAACGACCTGACACAGCTGACACTGGGTGTCGACCGTGACAGCGAGATTGTCGCGTTTGACTACGACGAGCGTGACCCCGGTGTACTGAAGATGATTCAGATGGCGGTTGAGGGTGCACAGCGCAACAAACGCCACAGCGGCATCTGCGGACAGGCACCGTCAGATTACCCGGAAGTGGCGGAGTATCTTGTGAAGCTTGGTATCGACTCCATCAGTCTCAACCCGGACAGCGTCTTGAGTACACTGCCGAAAATTGTCGATCTTGAAAAAAAACTGGGCAGATAGGAGCAGATGATGACAAAGAGTAACATTCAATCGATTGATGCGGTGGAGATCCTCGACTCACGAGGCAATCCGACAGTAAGGGTGCTGATGGCACTGGAAGACGGTACCGAGGTAAGTGCTTCCGTACCATCAGGTGCCAGTACCGGCGAGTATGAAGCCCATGAACTGCGTGACGGGGATATGCACCGTTGCAAAGGCAAAGGGGTACTCAAGGCGTGTGCCAATGTCATCGATCAGATCGCGCCGGTGCTCAAAGGGATGGATGCTTCCGAACAGGCAAAGATCGACCGTACACTCATTGAACTTGACGGTACCGAAGACAAAAGCCGTCTGGGTGCCAATGCGATTCTCGGTGTCTCCATGGCGGCAGCCAAAGCGGCGGCGCAAAGCCGGAACACTCCGCTTTACCGTTACCTCGGCGGTGCCGAAGCGCGCAGACTGCCCGTACCCTGCATGAACATTCTCAACGGGGGAGAGCATGCCGACAACAGCGTGGACTTTCAGGAGTTCATGGCAGTGCCGCACGGTGCGCCGAGTTTCAGTGAGGG
>WGDG01000246.1 GCA_015493425.1 Sulfurovum sp. | reverse complement strand
GTCCGGAAGTACATTCAGACGCGGGTAGAATAATCATGTATAATACCCAAAAGCCTTTTTGGAGCTATCAATGGATCACGCCCTTTATATTCTCATTATTACCGTAGCCATTGCCACGGTACTCAACGTCGTACTCAAACGCTTCGATATCCCTACGATCATTGGCTATGTACTTGCAGGGTTTTTCATTACATCCATTTTCGATTTTGCCAAAGAATCGACAGAATTTTTAATGCATCTTGCAGAATTTGGCATCGTCTTTTTGATGTTTACCATAGGATTGGAGTTCTCTGTAACACACCTTAAAAGCATGAAGCGTGAAGTTTTTCTCTATGGCGGACTTCAGGTCGGTGTCACAGGGCTTATCTTTACTGCACTGGCATACTGGATCTTTGGTTTGGAGAGTACAGCATCCATTGTCATCGGCTTTGCCCTCGCACTCTCTTCCACAGCTATCGTACTGAAAATTCTCAACGAAAATAACGAAATATACTCAGGATACGGCCGTCTGACTCTGGGTATACTGCTCTTTCAGGATCTTGCTGTCATTCCTATTTTGCTGATGGTCTCCTTTTTTACCTCTTCAAACAATTCTCTTTCAACCATGCTGCTGGAGACACTTGGGGGAGCGGCACTCATTTTTATTGTTCTTTTCATTCTCAGCCGCTATTTCATCGAACGTTTCTTTGACTGGATCGTTTCGAGTGACTCAGAAGAGATCTTTCTTGTCGCGGTGCTGCTTGGGGTGCTGAGTGCCTCTGTCTTTGCGCAGGCGGTAGGGTTTACCTACTCTCTGGGTGCATTTTTGGCAGGGATGGTACTGTCGGAGACAAAGTACCGCTACCGTATCGAAGCCGATCTTGTACCTTTCCGGGACATTCTTCTTGGTGTTTTCTTTGTCACCATCGGTATGCTTATCGACTGGCACTCCATTGTTGACTACATCTTCTACATTTTGGGGCTGCTTGCCGGTATTATGCTGCTCAAAGCACTGATCATCTTTGCCATCTTACGCATCTGGGTACAAAAACGTACGGCTATCAAAACCTCACTGGCACTCTTCCAGGTGGGAGAGTTTGCTCTGGCAGTCTTTGCGCTGGCGCGCTCCAACGGTCTTATTTCCCCCGAAGTCAATCAGATTCTCATCATTACCGTCGTACTCTCTATGATAGTAACGCCTTTTGTACTCAAACACATCAAATATCTCACAAGCCGGATGATCAGTGAACCAGAAACCCTGCGTGAGCGTGCCATGCGACATACTGGATTTAAAAATCATGTGATCGTCTGCGGTTACGGCCCTATCGGAGAGCGGGTCGTAGAAACCCTCAAACAGCATAACATGCTCTATGTGATTCTCGAACACGATGTGAAGATTGTCGACAGTGTACTTGCAAAAGGGGAAGAGGCGATTTACCTGGCCAATGCAGCACAAAAAATGGTACTTTCACATTTTAACATAGAGCGCTCTGCCGCCGTTGTCGTCACGGTTGAAAATGAACTGCAACGGTACCTCATTTGTGAAAACATCGCTTCGTTCAATGACAAGGTTAAAAGTGTGGTGAAAGTCAACAATGCCCAGGAAGAAAAGATTTATACACAAATGGGTATCACTTCTGTCATCAATGCAAGAGATACCATCGCCGACATGCTTTCACAGGAAGTACTGGTGTGCCACCTGCCCGAAAAGGTGACACGCTAAAGGGCATCAAGATCTTTTTCCGGAAGTGCTACAATACGCCGTTCCATAAGATTGATCTGGTCGATAAGCTTTTTCGAAACTTCTTGCATAGAGGTAAAATACTCCTTGGCAAGTTTTGACGCATCTTCACTGATTTTCTTCTTCTTGCCAAAAAGCTTGCTGAAGAAACCTTGAGATTCCATATCATAGTAAATCTTGTAAATATTCAAATAGATATCATGCAGTTCAAAATGCAGTTTTTCAACCTCAGACATGCAGTCAAAGGTATTGTTCGGTAGCGCATTGAGTTTTTGGGCATCAGAATAAAACCACTTGCCAAACTGGCACTGGGTAGAGTTGACAGGAATGGCATCTTCTTCAACCTTGAGACCCGAAATCAGCATTTTTGCACGCTGTACCCAGTTTATATGTGCTGCTTTTGCTGCTCTTAGCTGTTCCAATATAACATTTTTTTCCATCGATTAGTCTCCATTATGATTATTTATCGTGTTAATACATTACAAAAATAACAGAAATATCATAAAAATCTCTTTAGTATATATTCTCAAATGAAATCTTTCCAAAAAATATACCTTTATTGTATACGCACAGACCGTTACATGTGACCGAACTGTCATTTTAATGATACCGGTACAATTTGGAAGAGCAGGAAATATGGTATGATACCCTTTATTCACAAAGGAGTGTACACATGCAGTTGATTGTCATTGTTTTTCTGGGTGCGGCACTGGGGTTTCTCTACGGCAGCTATACTGACGGGTTCATCTTCAGCACCAACATCTGTCTTTTTGCCGGACTTACACTCATCATGCCCTCACTCTTCAAGTTCAAACTCAATGAAATTACACTGATATGGGAGTATCGAAAACTGATGCTAAAAGGCGCGATTGTGAACTATCTGATTCTGCCTCTTTTTGCCGTGGGCATCGGGCTTGCAACCAAAGATTTCGGTGTGGCTGCCGGCCTCTTTCTTATCTCTGTACTCAGTGGCGGCGGAATGGTCATGCATTGGATCAAACGCTCCCACGGCGATACATCTTTGGGATTTCTGCTGCTCTTTTTAAACCTTCTGGGCGTATCGCTTTCCTTGCTGATGCTGCACCTTTTTGCCAAATATACTGCAGGCTATTTCGATATTACCTACGATCAGGAGGTGACCATCAGACGCTTTGCACAGCCCGTTATTATGCTGTTGATTGTCATTCCGTTTCTTGCGAGCAGAGTACTTTTGTGGTTCAAACCGGTTGTAAGTTTCATTGAAAAGTATAAAAAGTTTATCAGTCAGGGGAGTATCTTTCTTATTCTATTCTACCTCTTCGGACTTCAGAGCTCCCAGCAGTTGGTAGAAGTATACGACTTTGAGCCCGAACTCTTCTTTGTCGCACTCATTGCAGTAGTAGGGTTTTATGCACTGGTGGTAGCAGCTTCCATGTTCGTTTACAATCTCAAGTCACCACAGGAACGTGCAGCTTTCTGGCACAGCGTCACACGCTACATCACCCTGGCACTGGTTATCAGTACCTTTTCAGCAGGTACTTTCGGTATATCAATGCTGCTGCCCATTATGTTCGCCTATCTGGTACAGATACCGCTTTCAGTCATCCTTGCCAACCGGTATATGCCTAAGTTGGATTGAGAAATGTGTACATGGTTGTTGCAGGGTGTTGTCCCCCGACAACACCATTGGCTTTCATGTATGAACCAACTGATTATATAGTTTGGAACATTTAGAAATTGTGTCATCAAGAAACTTAGAGTAGTTGTATTGCCAATGATTAGGTATGCATTACCACGCAGAGCGTGGTAACGAGTGAGGAGGGAATGAGCGAAGACTACGCAAACTGCTCCGCCAAAATATCTTTCGCCTGCATCATATCTTTGTCACCGCGTCCGGAGAGGTTGACGAGGATCAGCTTGCCTTTTACCTCTTCAGGATTCATTTTCTTGAGGTAGGCTACGGCATGTGAGCTTTCAAATGCCGGGATGATACCCTCTTTTTGGCTCAGCCAGACAAAAGCATCAAGCGCTTCATCATCAGTAATATGATTATAGGAAACAACACCTTCATCTTTAAGATAGGCATGTTCAGGACCAATGCCGGGGTAATCAAGACCGGCGGAGATGGAGTGTGCCTCCTGTATCTGTCCGTCTTCATCCTGAAGCAGGTAGCTCAGCTGCCCATGCAGGACACCCGGGCTCCCTTTCTCAAGAGAACAGCCGTGTTTACAGTCCAATCCCTCACCACCCGCTTCAATACCAATACACTCGACCTCTTTGTCTTCAAGGAAGTGGTTAAAAACACCCAGAGCATTGGAACCACCGCCGATACAGGCAATGACCTTGTCAGGCAGTCGTCCTTCTGCTTCCTGTAACTGTTCCTTGGCTTCCCAGCCGATAATACTTTGAATGTCACGCACCATCATAGGGTAGGGATGAGGCCCGGCAACGGTACCTATGAGGTAGTAGGTATCACGGGCATGGGTTACCCAGTGGCGGATGGCATCATTCATAGCATCCTTGAGCGTCTTGGAACCGCTCTGTACAGCATGCACTTTTGCGCCAAGCAGTTTCATACGGAACACATTGAGTTCCTGACGTGCCACATCTTTGGCACCCATGAAAACTTCACACTCCAGCCCGAAAAGTGCGGCGACAGTGGCTGTAGCGACACCATGCTGTCCTGCACCGGTCTCGGCAATGATCTTTTTCTTGCCAAGACGTTTTGCCAGTACCGCCTGAGCCACACAGTGATTGATCTTGTGCGCGCCCGTGTGGTTAAGGTCTTCTCGTTTGAGATAGACTTTTGCACCGATCTCTTCAGAAATATTGGCAGCATAGTAAAGTGCCGAAGGACGTCCCACATAGTGCTTGTAGTAGTAATCGACCTCTTTCCAGAAATCTTCATCGAAACGTACTGCTTCGTAGTCTTTGCGCAGCTGTTCAAGGGCAGGCATCAGGGTTTCAGGAACGAAACGGCCGCCAAATTTTCCAAAATGCCCCAATTCGTCAGGGTCAAAAGGGCTTGGCTTGGGTATATAAATTGCTTTATGTAAATCCATCATTGTCTCTTTTTAAATAAGTGGTCAGATTATACCGCAGAGCAGGTTAGGCGCAGGATAGCCATAGGGAAATCATCGCTGTTTCCAATCACAAAATCAATCTACCTGCAGTACCGAATAAACCGGTATTTCAAATGCTTCACGCCCGTTAAGGAATGTCAGCTCCATAATGAAACATGCCTCCACACAGTCTGCCCCGACTTTCTCTATGAGGTTTGCCGCCGCTTTTGCCGTACCCCCCGTTGCCATAAGGTCATCGATAAGCAGCACCTTTGCCGGTGTACCGTTACACAACCCGCTCTCGCCAAAGGCATCAATGTGTATCTCCACTTCATCAAAGCCATACTCAAGCGAATACTTCTCGGCAACCGTGGTGTAGGGGAGTTTTCCTTTTTTTCGCACAGGGACAAAGCCTACTCCCAATCTGTCAGCCAACGCTGCACCAAAAATAAAACCGCGCGCATCGATGCCTGCAATATAATCAAGCCCATACCCTTTGTAACGCTTCTCGAGATGATCCATCAGTGTTCCAAACGCTTCGGGGTTGGAGAGCAGGGTGGTAATGTCTTTAAAAACAATGCCGGGTTTTGGAAAATCCGGAATATCGCGGATACTGCTTTCAATAACTTTTTTCGCTTCGGGTGTAAGTGTCATGCTGACTCCTTGTTTGGCTGGATTGATACGTGAATTGTAACATACAGAGAACTAAAAAGGGTTTGGTTAGTTTTATCTCAATATGTCATAATGGTGACCACTAAATTTTATAAGGATTAACATATGGCATTAGAAAACCTGACAGCGGCAAACTTTGAAGAGAGAGTACTCGCAAGCGACATTGCGATTTTGGACTTTTGGGCACCATGGTGCGGGCCGTGTAAACAGTTTGCACCCATTTTTGAAAAAGTGGCGGCAGAAAACCCGGATATTCTTTTTGGAAAAGTCAATACAGAAGAGGAGCAGGCGCTTGCAGGCCAGTTCCAGATCAGTTCCATTCCTACCATTATGATTTTGAGAGAAGGCATCGGTGTATTCCAGCAGGCAGGTATGCTTCCGGAAGAGGCACTTAAAGATCTCATTGAACAGGTAAGAAAGCTTGATATGGATGAAGTAAGAAAAGAAGTTGCAAAGCAGCAGGCTGAACAGCAACAGTAGTACTTTGTTGTCATCCCGCACATGATGCGGGATCGTGACGTTTGGTTCCTGCTTTTGCAGGAAGAACAGATTTACCCCAAATCTGCACCGAAACTGCATCCTTCCTCGATCTTTCCAATACGGGTTGCATGTCTTCCGCCTTCAAATTCCGTGCTAAGGAACGCTTCAACCATATCTTCTATGACCCCTTTGCCTACCACACGCTCTCCAAAACAGAGGATGTTTGCATCATTGTGCTGACGGGTAAGTTTTGCAGTGTAATGGTCATGACAGAGACCGGCACGAATACCGGAAACCTTGTTTGCCGCAATACTCATCCCGATGCCGGTTCCACAGATAAGAATACCGAAACTTCCGGCATCCGAGGTCACTGCTTCCGTACACTTTTTGGCAAAGTCCGGATAATCCACCCGGTCAGCAGAGTCCGGCCCAAGATCGACAATTTCGTGCCCAAGGTTTGTTACGATATCTTTGACATAGGCTTTGACAGCATAGCCGGCATGATCAGTTGCAATATAGATTTTTTTCGCCATAAATATTCCTTTGAGGTTGTATTGTTAAAGTAACCAGTTCACTATCCATTCAACGGGAGTGAACAGGTAGTTTGAAAGCGGTGTGAAAAGCACCGCAACGAGGATCAGCATTCCGTATGGGTATATTTTATCATACCAAAGCGCAAAGTTTCTCCAGTGCATCCCTTCTGCAAGGTAGCGCAGTGCCTGGGCACCATCAAGCGGCGGGATAGGCCATAGGTTAAAGACACCAAGCAGTACGTTGATGAGTACACTCTGGTAAAGCAACAATGCCATAAAGGCACCCATAGCAGAAGCAGGATGCAGGAAGAAAGGCAGAACTGCCGCACAGAATGCCGCAAGCAGAAAGTTATAGGTAATCCCGGCAAGCGATACCGCTACCGCTGCTTTGGCCCCGCCGTTACGCATGACGGTATTGATATTGATCGGTACAGGTTTCGCCCAGCCAAATATAAAGGGGGCTCCTGAAAAAAAGAGTACGGCTGGTACCAAAATGGTACCTACCGGATCAATGTGCACCAAAGGGTTGATCTTGAGTCTTCCCATACTTTTGGCGGTCATATCACCATATTTGTAGGCAACCCAGCCATGCATAATCTCATGTCCGATGATCGCTACGGCAAGGGCGATGACCATTGCCGTTATTTTGAGAATTTCTACTTCACTCATTGAATAGGCTGCTGCAGTTCAAGTGTATCGATACGTCTGCCGACACGTCCCCATCTGACAGTGTAACGCTGCTTGTTCCAGAGTTTTTCACATGCTTTGGAGTCGATGGGAATGTCACCGCAGACACGCTTGAGACCGGCATGATCACGCCCTCCGCCAAACTTGTCACCATGGAGTACCTGATCGTAGGATCGGTGCTCAATACTCATATAGATTAGCCACGGTTTACCGACAATGAGGCGGTAGGGTACCGGTCCCCAGAAACGGCTGTCGTTGGAGTTGTCTCGGTTATCACCGATCATATAGTAGTGGTCTTCAGGCACTTTGGTATAAAGTCCGTTGATCGCTTTTCCGTCAAGGTTGTAGATTGGCGCGTCAAGACCGTCGATCATCATAGGAATCATATCGATCTTTTTATTGTATGCATAGTAGTTGAGCAGTGCTTCAAAAATGGTCATACCCTCCGGGGTATACTGGATGCCCGGGTATTTGTCCATGTATGGATTTTCCACCCAGAGTTTGCCGCGGATCTTCCTGATCTTTTTGGCAGGATAATGCTTTTGGATATATGCATCTCCCTCATGAAAGTGGATGAGCAGTTTTTTGTTGGCATAGATCAACTCGTCTCCCCCCACGGCAACACAGCGTTTAACGTAATGGATCTTCTCATTTCCAGGGTAACGGAAAATGACAATATCTGTACGCTTCGGACGAGGTCCGTCGATAAGGTGTCCGTCGCCGTTAAAATCAGGCAATACCGGGATTTCAAGCCATGGAAGATGCGGCGTAGGGATACCGTAGGAGAACTTCTTGGCAAAAAGGAAGTCGCCGATAAGCAAGGTACGCTTCATCGATCCGCTGGGAATGACGAAAGACTGTGCAACAAAGAAAATGAGAAAGAGAACGATAATGATCGTCCCCGTCCATGAGCTTGAAAAACGGTAAAGTCTGTCTGCAAATTTTTTCATTTATGCTCTCGCCTTTGCCGCTTTGAGCGTATTGCTAAGCAGCATCGCAATGGTCATAGGTCCCACACCGCCGGGAACGGGCGTAATGTAAGAGCATTTTTTGCTCACTTTCGGAAAATCCACATCACCGACAAGCGACCCGTCTTCAATGCGGTTAATACCGATATCGATAACGACAGCACCCTCCTTGACCATATCTTCTTTGATAAGTCCAGGCACACCGACACCGACAACGACAATATCTGCCTTGACGGTATGCGCTTTGAGGTCTTTGGTATAGATGTGGGTGACCGTTACAGTCGCGTTGGCATTGAGCAGCAGTGCCGCCATCGGTTTTCCGACAATATTGCTCGCACCTACCACGCAGACATCTTTACCCTCAAGGTCAATATCGTATGCTTCGAACATCTTCATGACACCAAGCGGTGTACAGGGAACAAAGCTGTCGAGGTTGGTAACCAGACGTCCGACATTATAGGCATGAAAGCCGTCAACATCCTTTTTGGGATCGATGACCTCAAGGATCTTGTCTGTATCAATGTGTTTTGGCAGCGGCAGCTGTACCAGAATACCGTCAATATGCGGATTGGCATTCATCATTTCAATGATTTGAATAATCTCGCTTTGAGAGATGGTGTCGGGCATATTATGGGTAATGGAATAGAAGCCGACCTTTTCACACGCTTTTGCCTTCATTTTGACGTAGGCATGGCTGGCCGGATCATCACCGACGAGAATGACAGCCAGACCGGGAACGACATTCTTCTCCTGCTTGAGTCTTTCGACCTCTTCGGCCACTTCGGTCTGAACCTTGTTTGCCAGTGCTTTTCCGTCGATCAGTTGCATGGTGGAACCTTATAATAATGATTTGAACCTTGTTGAACTCAGGTTTTTAGGGTAGTATTATAGCCAAATTAGTTTAGGGAATTATCGGATGTGGAAACGACTGCTATTGACTCTGCCGCTGCTGCTTGCTGCTGACGAAGACTTTATTTCGCACTATGAGTACGGACAGATGCTCTACAACAACCCCCGCGGGGTCAGCTGTGCCCAGTGCCATGGCAAAAGCGGGGAGGGGTGTACCATCGTCGAGTTCCGTGACATTCACGGCAAACAGGCACTCCGGGGTCCCGATATCCGTATGGAAAACCTGAAGCGTATGATCGAGAGTGTCAACAGCTATCACCCCGTCATGCCCCGTTACTATCTTACCGATGAAGAGGTCAAAGCCATTTATGATTTTCTTCAGCAAAAAAATGCCGATTACATCCGTACACACAAAGAGACCCCCGATACCAACCGTTCACAATAGTACGCTATACTAAACCATATTTCACATCGTAAGGATTGAAGTCATGAAAATGCGTATGTTATTTCCTGTTCTCTCTTTGGCACCATGCCTCCTGCTTGCATCCCAGCTTTCCGTCTATCAGGATAAAACACTCTATACCTATACACCGGACAATACATTTATCGGTCTTACCAAAAATATAAAAGCACAATGTGACCGTCAAAGTATCGCGACACAAAACAGTATCGACTGTCCGTCAAATCAACGTCTCTGTTCGCTTTACCATGAAGCCGAAAAGCTCAATACACACATTCGTGCCAACGCAGAGAACAGCCATATACTGGACAAACTTGTTACCCTGCCGCAGCCTGCCAACATCGATGCCAAATCGTGGATTGCTGCGGCCAGAAGTGTTGCAGAGGAGAAGGCGGCACTGCTGACAGAAAGAGAAAAACTTGCCTACCAAAACAAAATGCTCAAACAGCGTTTTGCCAGGGAAACACGAAATACACTCCCTTTGGTACTTGCACAGCCCTGTAAAAAAGAACTGACGCTGACACTTCCTTTCGGATATATCACCTTTCAGCCGCTTTACGAAGCCAATCTGCCCGGCAATGGAGAGATAGAAGTAACCCAAAAGCTCAGCCTGCGCAACCGAAGCGGTGTAGACATCAAAGCGGACAAGGCGTATTTTTATAATACCGTCGCCAGCCAGCCTCTCTACCCGGTACACTTCAATCCATGGATTGTCTCGGAAGCCAAAACCTATCTACCGAGGAATAAAGCACTTATGATGAATGATGCGATGGTACAATCCAAAGCGATGGCCAGAAGAGTATCTTCAGCCGCACCCAAAGCGAACTATTTGCAAAGCAGAGAGTATGCCGTTACCGATCTTGTGCTTCCCTCGACCGGTGAGACGAAAGAAGTACCGGTAATGACATGGAAAGTACCGGTCAATTGTGGACTTGAAAGCTATCCCTATCGGCGTAATGATGTCTTTCAGGTGTGCCGCTTTACACCAAAATTTCAAATAGAGCAGCACCAATGGAAGTACTTTGAACAGGGAAAACTTGCCAATGAAAAAGCTGTGGGGGAATATGAGGGCAATTTTTATACACTCTATACAAAACGCGACCAGGACATCAAAATAGTCAGAAAGCCTATTGTCAAACATGAGAAAGAGAGCGGTATCTTCGGTTCGACCGTAAGAAAAAAAGACGGTTTCCGGCTGGAAGTAATCAATAAATCCAATGCAGTCAAGAAACTGCGCATCATCGAGCGTATTCCCGTTTCAACCACAGACAAAATAAATGTAAAACTGCTGACAGTCAAAGGCGCAAAATATACGTTGAAAAAAGAAGGAAAAATAGTAATGC
The DNA here is from genome assembly GCA_015493425.1 of Sulfurovum sp. Lineage (GTDB taxonomy): Bacteria > Campylobacterota > Campylobacteria > Campylobacterales > Sulfurovaceae > Sulfurovum. Next base: position 2,169 of record WGDG01000246.1, on the reverse strand, counting down.
CGCTGACATTGAAAGCACATGAGCATAAAGAGATAGAGGTGTTGTTTGAACTTTCCTATGACAAAGATCTTAAAGTAGCCTACTGATATGTTAAGTAGTTGGGAGAGAGTAGTTTAGGGGGGGTATGAAGTTCCCGGCAGATGCCGGGAGAGGTTTTAGCGTGCTGTAACATTTTCAGCCTGAGGACCTTTTTGTCCTTCGCCGATTTCGAAAGTAACTGCCTGACCCTCTGCGAGTGTTACACGTCCACCTTCAGGGTTGTTAACCTGGCGGAAATGTACAAATACATCGCTTCCTCCGTTTTCCTGCTGAATAAATCCGTAACCTTTTTCATCGTTGAACCATTTTACTGTTCCATTTACTAATTCTGCCATTGTATAGCCTTTTTATAATTTAAATTTGTGAAAACATTTAAACAGAGAGTCTTTCGGGGGTCTTGCAGGGTTTTACACGTACATAACACTCAAAAGATGAACTCGATCCTCATCTTTCATCGGAACTATTGTAGCTGTTTTTTAGATACTTCCGCTTAGTTTTACACTATTTTCCAAAAAAAAGACAAATTTCGGCAAAAATCAGCGAAAAATGTATGATTGTTGTCCTGTTCTTTACGATTAAAGCCCGTTGAACGGTCTTGGAATACGCCCCACCAACGGATAAAAACGCACCTTGATGACATCCCACTTACTGAGAACGGCATTATCAGGGTTGTACAGCGTAATGATATTCTTTTCAATCAGCGGTGCGATCTTCGCATGCAGCGGTACAAGCATCTGCTTCAATTGTGCATTGCTCATGCCATAAAGAAGTGTAAGGTTGAAGATTCCCTTTTCCTGGACAAGGAGATTGAGCACCCCGCCACGCTTTGGCAAAACAATTTGATAGGCTTCAATACCGCCAACAGAAGCGACAGCTCTTTTCTGAAAACTCTCAAAAACAATATCCAGTGTTCTGGCAACAGTCTGGCGAAATTCATGGTTGCTGTCAAGTTCAGCCTCTTCATACACCAATAGGTTGTCCATTTTTGTTTTCAGGATGGTCTGCGTCAAATATAGGGATATGAAACTGGTATGTTGCTGTTTGAGAGGTACAGCTTCAAGATGACTTTGGGCTGTTTCAAGCTGCAGGGCTACGGCATTGTCTTTAAGCTGCATCTGTGCGTAGGGTGTACACCCTGCAAGAAGTAAAAGTGCAACACCCAATACAGGCAGTAAACGCAGGGTCACTACACGATCTCACTCAGTTTCAGGTAGATCTCGCTGAGTTCATGGATTGCTTTTTGCGAAAGTTTCTCCGCTTCAAGTTTCGACTTGGCGTAGAGATGCTCGAATGCTTTCTCTTTCTCATCCCACAGCGCCTCTGCGTCAAGTTTGGCAAGGTGTGCTTTGAGTGCCAAAAGGTCAAACTCCTGCCCACCTTTGCGTTCCGCTTTCTGCAAAACCTTTTCGACATCCGTACGGATTTCATCCATTCTGTCACGCGCCTCCATCAGCATCAGCTTCGACTTGAGTTCCGCTTTTTCTTCATAGGCTTCAACGGAAGCTTCCAGTCGTTCTTCTACCTTTTCAAGATACGCTTTAAGATCGTTCCAGTAATCTGCTGCCTCTTCACCAAGTTCTTCAGTATAGTCTGCAACTTTTGATTCAATGTGACGGAGTGCCTGTTTGGATTTTTCAATAAGTGTTATGAGATTTTCTTCCATGATTGCTCCTGTGGCGTAATGGAATATTATAGCACATTTCACTGCCTGCTGCGCAGATGTTCGAGAAGTTCCTTTCGCATTTCTATACCACGCAGTGGACGCCGGGTAAGGTCAGGATAGCTGCCGTGTGCCCCTTTGCCATCGTTGCCATGGCATCCGGCACAGTTGCTTGTGTAAAGCAGCGATGCCTCTTTGGCATAGTCACATTGTTCGCCGGCAAGTGTCGACACATAGCAGGCGACTTTGGGTGCATCCTGTTTAGAGACAAACCCTTTTTCCATCATTTCGTTCTTTTTGAAGTGCAAACTTCGAGAGCCGTAATTGATAATATCGGTAATGTATTGTCGGGTATATTCCGGTGTATCAATGCGGGAAAGCGCTTCATCTACATGAGGTACAGCATATGCTGCCACATGCTGTGCATAGCTTTTTGAAACCGTATGTACCGGTTTAGAGGAGTGCTTTTG
>WGDG01000245.1 GCA_015493425.1 Sulfurovum sp. | reverse complement strand
CTCGATATGGTATTGTTGATGAGTGTCAACCCAGGGTTTGGCGGGCAGAAGTTTATTCCTTCGGTTATTGAAAAGGCACAGCGTTTAAAGGCCTTGATTGAAAAACGCAACCCAAATTGTCTTATTGAAGTAGACGGCGGTGTAAATGATGTCAATGTTAAACAGCTTGCGGAGGCCGGTGTGGATGTCGTGGTGGCAGGGTCATATGTCTACAAGCACCCACAAGGGGTTGCCGAGGCGATCGCCTCTTTGAAGTGAAGAGTGAATAACTAATAGTGAATAGTGTTGGAATGCATTGCCATGCAATGCTTTTATTAAAAGGAGAAGAGAGTATGAAGCATATCAAAACAGAAGTTTTTCGCAAGAAAAACAAACCAAAACCATTCACTATTCACTATTCACCATGCACTTCTCCCAAAAGGGAGACCCCGTGCGCGTAAAAATATGCGGCATTACAAATCTTGAGGATGCCATGCATGCTGTTGAATGCGGTGCCGATGCATTGGGATTTGTTTTTTATGAGAACTCTCCGCGCTATATTGCCCCTGAAGATGCAAAACATATTATTGATCGTCTCCCCCCGTTTGTAGAACGGGTAGGGCTTTTTGTGAATGAAGAAGCAGAAACCATCGATGCAGTATGCTGTGCTGCAGGTATCTCTTTGGCGCAGATCCATTTTGATGTAGACAAAGCATTTTTGAATAGTGTCGGTACAAAGTCTTTGCCTGTAGTACGTGCACAAACGCGGGAAGATGTGTACCGGTACGAAGATCAGTATAGGCTTGTCGATGCCTACTGTGAAGCTTATGGAGGCAGCGGAAAGCGTTTGAACTTGGAGTGGTTTGAAGGGATAGACTGCTCCAAGATCATTCTTGCAGGAGGTTTGACACCGGAAAATGTGGAAGAGGTCAAGTCTTTTAATTTTTACGGTGTTGATGTCAGTTCGGGGGTAGAATCACCGGTCAAGGGGAAAAAAGACCCGGAAAAAGTGGAGCGCTTCATTCTTAATGCGAAAAGTATTTAACGAACTGACACAGGCCTTTCGTAAACACGGAGGCATCTTAAATGAAATACAGTACAGCAGTATTGTCCAAAAGCATACCACACTGCTTGAAGAAAGCGATACGATCTTTCTATTCTTGCAGGCATCGGGCTATCCTATCGAGCAAGCGGGAGATACGTACCGGCTAAAAACATATTTTACTCCCTATCAGGCGCAGCGCTACTGTGTTATAGACATCGAAACAAACGGCAGTAAACCGGGTACTTCACAAGTCATCGAGATCGGTGCGGTGATGGTTGAAAAAGGAGAGGTGGTTGACCGGTACGAAACATTTGTAGAGTGTGCTTTTTTGCCTGAGTATATTACAAAAATCACCGGCATAGAACCTGAAGATCTCATCGGGGCACCGACCCGAAGGGAAGCACTTGTAGGGCTTCGGCAGTTCATGGGTGATGCGGTCTTTGTCGCACACAATGCCAATTTTGACTACACGTTCCTCGATGCCTCTTTCGAGCGTTTTGGTCTTGGCGGTATCGGTAACCCCAAACTCTGCACGATCGACCTTGCCAGGCGCACTTTTGAAAGTGAACGTTACGGGCTTGCTTACCTCATAGAAGCACTCGGTATGGAAGAGACCAATCACCACCGTGCCTACTCTGACGCACTCTGTGCCTCCAAAGTGATGCTAAAAAGTTTTGAAACACTGCCTGAGTATGTTAAAAGCACTGATGATTTGCTGCAGTTTTCGACATCGAGCAAAAAAACGAGGAGAATGAAGAGTGAAGAGTGAAGAGTTTTGGTATGCATTGCTCTGCAATGCTTTTATCAATAAAGGCTTTCCCAAAGGGAAAGCAACCACAATTTCTAATTTCTAATTTCTAATTCCTCACTCCCCAGCACATGGTGTAAAAAGAGTATCTGTGCAAAGACAGCTGCAAAAATGTTGACAATGGGAATATAGTTGAATGCTGCAGCGATCATGGCAAGTACAGTCGTCCCTTTCTTTTTTGCCTTAAGTTCCGAGGGGTCATCAATGAAGAGGGAACCGACATCGTAAAGGGTAGGCTCTTTGATCAGCAGTGACCATAGCCATAGCATCCACACTGCACCGACAAGAGGAATGAACATCACAGGGAAGGTGAAAAGAAAGATCAGAAGAAAGATGAGACCAGCTTTGAGGCTTAGCATCAGGGATTTTACAATATTGGGGGAACCTGTAGCCGGTTTGTCGGGGTAGTGTTTTGCTGCCAGTTTAATGAGCAGCGGTTCGATCATTAAAGAGGTGACGACGGCGATGGTAATGATGAAGAGCATATAGGCAATGGCAACAGTTGCAACAGATGCTCCGGTGGTCTGCAACCACTCCCATGGGATCCAGCTGAGGTAACTTTTGACAAAACCTGTCAGCATGCCGCTAAAGAGCCATGCAATGATTGCCGTAATAACTGCGGAGATCAGGGTAACCTTCAGTGTAAAAAGAAGGACGGCTTTGGAGAAAATGTCCTTGAAGCTTTTGGTGATGATTTGGGTCATTGTTTTTTCCCTTGTTGAGATTTTAATTTCTTGTTATCTTATGAATGACTAACCTTGGAACCGGGAATTTATTCCCGGCCCTTTTGGCGAGGATCAATCCTCGCTTCCATATGACTGTCATCCCGGACTTGATACGGGATCTTGACATCTTTTAGATCATTGAGGCAAAGATTCCTGGTCAAGCCAGGAATGACAACCTTTAAGTTTCACTTCAACCAAAGCCTGAAAAACTGCACTTAGCACTTAGCACTTAGCACTTAGCACTTAGCACTTACAGATATTCATTCTTAAACGCCACATACCGCTGTGCCGAAGCGTACAGCTCTACTACCTCTTCATCGGTAAGCTCCCGTACCACTTTTGCGGGACTTCCCATAATGAGGCTGCGCGGCGGGAATTTTTTGTTCTTCGTTACCAGACTTCCCGCCCCTACAATGGATTCCTTACCGATGACGGCACCGTCAAGGATGGTCGCGCTCATGCCGATGAGGCAGGCATCTTCGATGGTACAGCCATGCAGCATAACACGGTGTCCGACAGTGACGTCGTTACCGATGACAGTGGGATGTCCGTCGGTCATATCGTCACGTTTGTGATGGGTGACGTGGATCATACTCAGATCCTGAATGTTGGTACGGTCACCGATGGTAATGAAGTGTACATCGCCGCGTACCACGCAGCCGAACCAGACGGCGGAATCTTCTCCCATAGTAGTACGTCCGATGACTGAAGCTCCGGGTGCGACCCAGGCATTCTTCCCCAGTTGGGGTGTCCACTCTTTGAATTTCAACAGCATAGTTATCCTTCTTTTAAAATACGGTTCGCCAGGCGGCTGACATAATTGGGTGTCTCTTTTTTGGTTTTGTCGTGAATACGGTTGACATACTGCTCAAGAATTTTGTGGTTGTTGATTTTTTTACCAAGCGCAGGAACCTTCACATATTCACCGCTTTTCTGAAGTTCCCAGCGTAGCTGGTTGTCCGCAAGTTGGAGCATCAGAATTTGTTCGATCTTCTGGGAAAGATTGGGCTCGAGGATTGGTGTCATCAGCTCGACACGGCGTATAAGGTTGCGGGGCATCAGGTCTGCACTGGAAATATAGGTTTTGACCTTTTGATGCTTGAACCAGTAGATACGCGGGTGTTCGAGATACTTTCCGATGATGGAAGAGACTTTAATGTTTTCGCTAACGCCTTTTACTCCCGGCTTGAGGCAGCAGATGCCGCGGATGATAAGATCGACCCGGCACCCTTTTTGAGAAGCTTTGTAGAGGGTTTTGATAATATCCTGGTCTACCAGTGAATTCGCTTTGAGAATGATATGCCCCTCTTTTCCCAATTGGCTCTCTTTTTCAATCAGTTTGATGAGTTTGGGTTTGATCTGTACCGGTGACATGAAAAGGGTACCAAGTTTTGTGTAGGTTGAAAACCCTGTCAGAAAATGGAAAAAGTGCGTTGCATCGGTGGAGAATGCCTCTTTTGCCGTGAAGTAGGATATATCGGTATAGATTTTGGCAGTGCTTGGGTTGTAGTTTCCTGTCGCAAGGTGTACATAGCTTTGCAGTTTACGGCCTCGACGTTTGATGACCTGTGCAATTTTGGCATGGACCTTGAGCCCGGGAATACCGTAAACCACATGTGCGCCTGCATCTTCGAGCGCTTTTGCCCAGCGCAGGTTATTCTCTTCATCAAAGCGTGCTTTGAGTTCGACAAGTACTGTGACCTGCTTGCCGTCACGTGCAGCATCGATGAGCGCTTTGACAATAGGTGACTTCTGTCCGGCACGGTAGAGGGTCATCCGAATGGCAATCGTCTCTTTGTCTGCAGCCGCCTGTTTAATGAATTGGACTACCGGTTCGAAGCTGTCAAAGGGATGGTAAAGTACCACATCCTGTTTTTCAATGGCTTCAAAAACATTTTCAGTGTCGAAAGGCGGCAGAATTTTTGGCGTAAAGGTAGGCAATACCAGATGTGAGAGCTGTTTGTCTCCGACAATCTGCCAGAGAGCACCGAGATTAAGCGGCAGGCTTTTGTATGGGTAAATATCGTGTTCGTTCAGGTTGAGATGTGTCAGCAGGAACTGAAGCAGGTCATCATCAACCCCTTCAAGCAGTTCAAGGCGGATAAGCGAGCCTTTGTTCCGTGAACGCAGCCCCTCCTGCAAAATTTCCAGAAAGTCATCAGCTTCTTCTTCCTCTATTTCAATATCGGCATTTCTTGTTACACGAAACGGGGTAGAAGCCAATGGGGTGAAGCCGGGGAAAAGTTCGGTTGTGAAATGCTCAACGACACTCTCGATGGGAATAAACGTATGATCAAGTTGAATAAAACGCGGAAGAATACGCGGGATACGGATAAGCCCGTGTTTGATGTGCCCTGACTCGTCTTCAAGCGTAATGGCCAGTGCGAAACTGAGGTTGTTCAGATGAGGGAAGGGGTGTGTGGCATCGATAGCGATGGGAATGATAACCGGGTAAATCTCTTCAAAAAAGATCTCCTTTACCTCTTCCTGCTGTGCAGTTGATAGAGCTTCGAAGTTTTTGATGTGCACACCGTGGCTGTGAAGTTCGGAGATAATGGAAGTGTAGCATGATTCGAGTATGTCATGCTCCTTATGCAGATAAGCACGAATCTGAGCCAACTGTTCGGCAGGAGTAAGACGGTCGGGACCGGTTTCCTGAACACGTGCTTTGAAGAGTGCTTTGAGCCCTGCAACACGGATCATGTAGAATTCATCGAGGTTCGTACCGTAGATGGCAAGGAACTTCAAACGCTCCAGCGGCGGCAGTGTTTCATCAAGCGCCTGCGCCAGCACACGGGAGTTGAACTGCAGCCAGCTGAGTTCACGGTTGAAGTAGAGTTGGGGATCGTTTAGATCGATCATCGGAGGGACTCCGATGGGCGATTTAGGTAGTAGGTAGTAGGTAGTAGGTAGCAGTTTTGGTTTGCATTGCACGGCAATGCTTTTATTGATGAAGAAGGCATTTTTCTTCCTTTATGATAAATG
>WGDG01000244.1 GCA_015493425.1 Sulfurovum sp. | reverse complement strand
GTGTTTGTAGAGTGTACGTAACAGGCGTGCGGAGAAAGAGTTGTAAATGTCACTGCCGACCCCGTTCATATCGGCATAGGTAAGAATGTAGATCATATCAAGCAGCTTTTTGGTCGGGAAGTGTGATGCGAAGCCGAAGATGATCTTTTCGCTGTAGAGGTCTTCGCGTTGTGCAACATTGCTCATCAGTGTATGGTACTGGATAAGCCGTTCTCCCATATCGATGAGGTCAGGTCTGATATTCAGTTTCTGCGCAAAGATCTTAAAAAGCGATGCACCCACAAGATGGTGGTCACGTTTGCGCCCTTTGCCCGCATCGTGCAGGAAAACAGTCAGTTTCAGCATTGCCTGCTCTTCTCCGTCAAGAGCATCGTAGAGCTCTTTAACCAGAGGTTCTTCAATATGTTCGAGATGGTACACACAACGTAGTGAATGGATGTCTACTGCATATTGGTGATATCCGTCAAACTGAGGTAGATCAATTACCTTTTTAATAGGCGGGATTGTGTAGTGCAACAGTCTGACATAGGAGAGTGTACTCAAAATGGAGTAGGCGTGCGGTTGACAGAAGATTGCCGAGATGGTTTTGTAGAGTATCTCGTCGGGACGTTCGGGGTGCTTGGCATCGATGAGGGCTCGCAGAAGTGTCGGATGGGCACGGAAAGGGGTATGTGCCTCCTTCACCATCTGCTTGAGCAGGCTGTTGAGATCTCTGCTGTTTTTGGGGTAGATAAAGCGTTTTTGTGAGGGAATTGCCATATAATCACGGGTAAGTTTCTCCAGCCAAATGGTACTGTAAAGACGGACAATCTTGAGTGACTCGGTTACCTTTTTTGCAAATTTTATCTGTCCGTTGGGCGTGTTTTCGTATCCGAGGAGTGTGCCCACCTGTGGGATATACTCGAGCCTGAGACGATCCTCTTTCTTATGGGTGGCAAGGTGCAGAGCCGAACGGACACGGAAGAGAAACTCCAGTGCAATACGGAACGGTTTGTATTCGCTATCCTCAACTATTTCTGCAGGCAAATCCTTGATGGCATTGATGTTGTAACGCACTTTCCCAATCCAGTAGACAAGGTTGGCATCTCTGAAACCGCCTGCACCTTCTTTGAGGTTGGGCTCCATCGTCAGAGGGTATTTATGGTGTTTTTGAGCCTGCTCTTCAAGTTTGGCTTCAATAAATGCTTTAATATCGTCGTGACGAATCTGGGCAAGGGCATTTTGTGTCTCTGTCCATATAAAGTGTGATCCGTCAATAAAGCGCGACTCGATAAGTGCGGTTTTGATGGTAATATCGGTTTTGGAAACTTCGAAGAGTTCTTCAACGGTATGGACACGGTGTCCCAGTTTCAGTCCGGCATCCCAGAGCAGATAGAGTACTTTTTCTATGAGTGCTTTGGTGTTGTAGCCGGGGATATCCCGATACACGATCATCAGATCGATATCCGAGTAGACGCAGAGCTGCTCCCGCCCGTAAGAGCCTAATGCAACAAGTGCTATGGGGATGGTGTTTTTAAGAGGTGTATAGTTATCGAACATTGAGCGTAGTGTAACTTGATAGGCAATTTTGATAATGGTGTCAATTTTCCGGGTGTGTTTGACAAGAAAGTCTTTACCCCCGGTGGTGGAGAAGGTTTCTCCGAGGGTTTCAAAATAGGCTTTAATCTCTTTTTTAAGGACTTTTGCAATCTCAAGATCCGATGCTCCTTCATACAGCAGTGCTTCAATTTCAGACTTTAGCTGGTTCACGGTCTACTCCTGTGGGCAAGCTGTGCGATGCCCTAAACAATTAGTGATATAATACCGAAATTTATGATGAAATGGACTGCACAATGGATCTTATAGAAAAGGTACGTAACAAAGAACGCCTGAGCCAGAAAGAGGGCGAAGCACTCTACGAACTTGATCTCTATACGCTGGGTGAACTTGCCGATGCAATACGTAAAGAGAAATATGGGCGCAAAAGCTTTTTCAATGTCAACCGCCATATCAATCCCACTAATGTTTGTGCGGATATTTGTAAATTCTGCGCCTATTCTGCCAGCAGAAAGAACCCCAACCAGTATACGATGAGTCATGATGAGATCCTTTCCATTGCGGAAAACTCCGTCAAGAACGGTGCCAAAGAAGTGCACATCGTCTCGGCTCATAACCCCAGCGACGGGGTGGAGTGGTATATGGGTGCTTTCAGGAAGATCAGAGAGCGGTTTCCCGACCTACACATCAAAGCGATGACCGCTGCTGAGATTGATTTTCTGCACCGTCAGTATGGGCTCAGCTACGATGAGGTGCTCGACTTGATGATTGAAAATGGGGTAAATTCCATGCCCGGCGGTGGGGCTGAGATTTTTGACGAGGGTGTACGGGAATACCTCTGCAAAGGCAAAGTAACCTCCGACCAATGGCTTGAAATCCACCGAAAATGGCACGAAAGAGGCAGAGAGTCCAATGCAACGATGCTCTTTGGACACGTTGAGACACGCGCGCATCGCGTCGACCATATGCTGCGCCTGCGCGACTTGCAGGATGAGACAGGCGGTTTCAATGCATTCATCCCACTGGTTTACCAGCGTGACAATAACTTTTTGAAAGTTACAGAGTTTCCTACCGGGCAGGAGATCCTCAAAACCTACGCCATCAGCCGTATTCTATTGGATAATATCCCCCATATCAAAGCCTACTGGGCGACTTCAACGATCAACCTGGCACTTATTGCCCAGGAGTTTGGTGCTGATGATCTTGACGGTACGATTGAAAAAGAAGCTATCCAGTCTGCCGCAGGTGCCGCCTCTGCACATGGTATGCCGCTGGAAGACTTCGTAGCGATGATTAGAAATGCAGGTTTCATTCCTGTCGAGCGTGACAGCCTCTACAATGAATTGAAGGTCTACTAAAAAGTTATGTTAGAATATATTTCTAAAAAAAGAAGGGTGTAACATGGTACTCATGATAGACAACTATGACAGTTTTACCTACAATGTCGTACAATACTGCCGTGAACTCGGTGCAGATCTGAAAGTCATCCGAAATGACGAACTGGAGATTGAGCAGATCAAAGCGCTCAATCCTGAAAAGATCATCCTCTCTCCCGGTCCTTCCACGCCTGATGATGCAGGGGTGACACTCGATGTCATCAGAGAATTTGCCGACACGACACCTATCTTCGGTATCTGCCTGGGGCACCAGAGTATTGCACAGGCGTTCGGGGGTGAAGTGATCCGTGCCAAGAAAATGATGCACGGCAAGACCTCTCAGGTTAAGGTTGACGCGAAGACACCTATTTTCAAGGATATTCCCGATGAGTTTCGTGCCACACGCTACCACTCGCTGACAGTCAACAAAGACAATCTGCCAGAAACCATCGTACCCACTTCCCATAGTGAGGATGACGGAGAGATCATGTCGCTGCATATCAAAGACAAACCCATTTATGGTGTACAGTTTCACCCAGAGTCTATTATGAGCGAATACGGGCATGAGATGCTCGAGAATTTCCTAAAGCTTTAAAGAAGGATGACAGCAATGGGGAAAAAGCTCTTTTTATGGCTTCTTTTCCTCTATGTAGCCCTTTCTGTTTATCTGGCGGCCACTACGCCCATTACGCCACACGAAGCAAAAAATCTTTATGAATCACATTCACTGGTAACCCTTCTGATGCAGTGGGGCAGTCAGATTGTTCCGGGGCTGCTGGGACTGCGGCTCTTTTTTATGCTTTTTGCTTTTTTGAGCCTGCGTATTTTTTATGAACTTAGCCAGCGCTACTTTAAAAAGCGCGAAGATGTGTATCTCTCCACTACGCTCTTTATGTTCCTGCCGGGCATTATCACCGCGACCGTGCTGGCAAATGTCGGTATTATTGTATTGATGCTGGTACTGCTTTTTGTACTTTTGTATGAACGGCGGAACTTTGCACTGCTGCCCTTTATCATGCTGGCACTCTTCTTTATCCATGAAGCTTCTATCATCTTTTTTGTGGCACTCTTGTTTTATGGCATCACACACAAGGACAAACCGCTGGCCGTGCTTTCCGGTGCATTTATTCTTGCGTTTATCTATCTGGCGAAAGGTATTGAAATCAGCGGCCGGCCTACAGGGCACTTTATTGAAGTTTTCGGCCTCTATGCAGCTGTCTTCTCCCCGCTGCTCTTTTTATACTTTTTCTATACAATGTATAGAATTTTGCTTCGCGGGAAAAAGACACTGATGTGGTATATCTCCTTTACCGCACTGGTTGTCTCTTTGCTGCTCTCCATCCGACAGAAGGTCTACATTACAGACTTTGCCCCCTATGTGATGATCTCTACCATTGCCATGGTGGAAGTCTTTATGAACAGTCTGCGCGTGCGTTTGCCCCAGTTTCGAAAACGCTACAAACGCGCATTTTATGTGGTAATGGGGTTTCTTGTATTTTCCGTGGCGATGCTGGTTTTCAGCCGTCCGCTCTATATCATGACGAAAGAAGGTACGCACCCTTTTGCAGCACAGGTTTTTGCACCTTATTATTTT
>WGDG01000243.1 GCA_015493425.1 Sulfurovum sp. | reverse complement strand
CTCAAGCTCCTCCCCTTCACGCTTCTGTGTCGTCTCATCATAATGGTGTATCGACTCCACTTCTTCATCAAAAAGCGAAATACGGTATGGCTTGTCACTCTGCACCGGAAAAATATCGATGATATCCCCTCTAAACGACACCTCTCCGCGCTGCGCTGCAATATCGGTAAAGTGATAGCCCCAGCGGTAGAGCTTCTCTTTAAGCTCGGCAAGCGGCAGGGTCTCGCCAAACTCGATGCGTAGTTCATCATAGAGTTCGGGCTTTGGAAAGGGCAGCAGCACCGTATGCAGCGGCGCAATCAGAAGCCGTTTTTCTCCTCCTGCACGGTAAAAGCCAAACAGCTGCGCAAAAAAGAGCTGCAGTTCTTCGGCATAGGGGCGCATATCTTCCCCGACACTGACACGGATATCAGGCAGTACGAATGTCTCATACCCAAGAAGATTCGCCACATCGGCTACCTGCTTTGTCTCTTTGTCATCGGCACAGATAAGCAAAGGTCGTTCAGTGCCTGGTTCAAGATATTCGTAAATGTTACTTTGACTGATCATGCTCTTTCCTGTTCTCTTTTTCGTAGAGTGTTATGCACCATAGGCACTTCCTTCGGTCGCCTTCACAACATCTTGTTGTTTTTATATTTTGGTGTTGTCAGGAGACAACACCCTCCAGCCCCTACGGATTATATTGTTTTAAAAACGCCTCAACCGTATAGAATGACCCAAAGACCAAATAGTGCTCTTTGGGATCCATCCTCCATTCAAACATACTATACTCAATCCCGACCCGCTTCAATGCCGCCTCAATCGCTTCGATCGTTGTCGCACGCTGTGATTCGATGGGAATGATCTCGACCCGCTTGATCTTTGGTTTAAGCGTACGCAAAACCGCTTCATAGTCCTTGTCATCAAGTGAATTATAGATCAAAACTGTCTCAGGCTCCATCGATGTCACGATCGCTTTGGCAGCAAGAGGGTTGTGCCCTACATCGATACGTATATTGTCAGTAAGCGGATAGAAACGGCCAAAAAGCTCCAAGGTTTTCACATCATTCACATCATACACAATGTCTAAAATATCCAACGCCTTACATGCCACCATAGCATTATCAACCAGATAAGTGGGCCACCCTTTTTGTTTCGCAATCTTTGAAACCTGTTCGTATACCGTAAGGTACTGTGCACGACAGGCACTCTCTTCAGTCACCCCTACAACACCATTTTCATCAAGATGTTTTGAACTGCTATTGTTGATTGGTGTTGTCGGGGGACAACACCCTACGGTATCGGCGAAATAAAGTGCTGCATGTTTCTCTTTGGAAATCCGCTTCGCCACCTCAACCACCTCATCATAAGGCTGCGGTGCCAACAGCGCCTTCTTTTGGATACTGCGTATCTTGGTTACTGCAATCTCCTCAATGCTCTCTCCCAAAAATGCCTGATGGTCGATTCCTATAGGGGTAATGACACTCAGCTCCTTATCGCAAACATTGGTCGCATCGTACTCACCGCCAAGCCCCGCTTCAAGCACTACCAAGTCACACTTTTCAAATACAACCAATGCCAAGAGTGTTGTATATTCAAAATAGGAGAGTGCCTCTGCCATTTCCACGCCCAAGATAGGAAAAAGCCTCTGATGTGCCCCCTCAAGCACCCTGTCAGAAGCATCACTACCATTGAGCCAAATACGCTCATTAAACTTCAAAATATGAGGAGAACTGTAATGCCCAACAGAAAACAGATACTTCTCATCTTCCATCTTCCATCTTCCATCTTCCATCCCTTTCCGCCAGGCAAGGTAAGCCATCATCCTTCCTGTACTTCCCTTGCCATTTGTGCCTACAACATGCACAGTTTCAGGATGCTTGATGTGTGGTTTGAGCATAGCATACGCCTGGTGTACCCGCGCATGATCAATCTCTTTGTAGTAGAGCGGTTTTCGCTCCAAAAAGGATACTAACGGCTCGATCGGTGTTTCATTCTTCATTACCGGCAAGCATTCCTTTTGCACTCGCATATGCCATAAATTCATCAAGTGCCTTTTCCAGCCCTTTCTTGATCGCTTCAATACGCAATGCCGAAGAGGTCAGTGAACTCTCCTGAATATCCGCTTCATACACCGTCGAGATAGTTTTGGCAATCTGACCTTTAGGAGTAATCATACGGAAATGCACACGGACATTGGTTCGGTAGCGCGTTACATATCCGTTGGTATAGCTTAACGGTGTAAAACTGCTGCCTGCATAGGTTATGTATATCTGCGTATTTGCCGCTTCTTTGGAAGCAACATGGCCTTTAAAGCGGGTATAGACAATACGGTTCATCTCATCTTTTACATAAGGCGCATTCTCCGGCTCTGCACGGTCGACATTCACTTCGACATACACCGAATCACCAAAGAGCTGCCTGACTGCATGGGCAGACGGTTTGTAGCCGCAGGCGGTTAATAGCAGCAGGGCTGTTACTAATGTGAGTAGTGAGTAGTGAGTAGTGAGTAGTTTTGGTTTGGTTTGCTTCGCAAAACCTTTATTTTCCATAATCATATTGATATTCCTTTTGTTCTATAGAAGCATTGTTTACAATGCATTCGTTCACTACATCTTTCTACTTACTGCCTACTCACTCAAGCAGGCTTGACAGCCAAGTTTACCAGCTTATTCGGCACCACAATCTCTTTGACAATCTGCATGCCCTGAAGCCACTTTTCACCTGCTTCTTTTGCCAGTGCCAAAATCTCCTCCTGTGTTGCAGAAGGATCGACCTCTATCTCGGTACGCTTCTTGCCGCCGATCATAACGACATAGAGGATGCTGTCCTGTACGAAGACTTCCTCTTTAACGTCAAGTTTACCGCCGAAGTTCTCTCTTGCAAACAGTGTCTCGCTAAGCTCGGTAGCCACATGGGGGATAATGGGTTCAAGGAGGTTCAGCATAATATACATTCCCTCTGTCCACACCTCACCGTTCCCCTGCTTGTCCAAAGCGTTGAGCGCCTCCATACAGGCAGCAATGAGTGTATTGAAGGCAAAACTCTTCTCATACACTTCCGTAGATTTCTGCAATGCTTCATAGACCTTGACACGTGCCAGCTTGCTCTCTTTACTCAGCGCGGCATGGTCAATGTCAGGAAGCGTATTTCCGGTTACTTTCGACTTTCTGTCATAAAGCTTCTTGATAAACCTGAACGCACCGTCCACAGCCGAATCGTTCCACTCCAGCTCTTTTTGCGGGGGTGCAGCGAAGAGAATGAACAGGCGCGCCGTATCAGCACCGTATTTGGCGACCAATGCGTCAGGGTCGATAGTGTTGCCTTTTGACTTGCTCATCTTTGCACCGTCTTTGAGCACCATCCCCTGTGTCAGAAGTCTTTCAAAAGGCTCATCCACATCATGGTAGCCAAGGTCACGCAGCACTTTGGTAAAGAAACGCGCATAGAGCAGGTGCAAGATCGCATGCTCTATGCCGCCGATATACTGATCGACCCCAAGCCAGTAGTCAGCATCATCTTTATCTATACCGACTTCTTCCCACTTCTTTGGGTTGGTCGCATAGCGGAACTGGTACCAGCTTGACTGCACGAAAGTATCGAGTGTGTCGGTCTCGCGAATCGCTTCGCCACCGCACTTTGGACAACTACAGTGCTTCCATGTAGGATGGTTCTCCAATGGGTTCCCCTCACCGGTGATCTCCACATCATCAGGCAATGCTACAGGAAGGTTTTCAAATTTTTCGGGCACCAAACCGCAGTTTGGGCAGTGTACAAACGGAATGGGCGCACCCCAATAACGCTGACGGCTTACCCCCCAGTTTCGCAGTTTATAGTTGGTTGTACCCTTGCCTTTGCCCTCCTCTTCCATATAGTTGATGATAGCGATTTTTGCCTCTTCATTCCCCACGCAGCTGAAACGGCCGCTGTCAATAAGGGTTCCGTTTCCGGTATAGGGCAGTTCCTCTCCGCCTTCGATAACACGCTTGATAGGCAAACCATACTTGGTTGCAAACTCAAAGTCTCGTTCATCATGTGCCGGTACTGCCATCACCGCACCGCCGCCATAACTTGCCAGTACGAAGTTTGCTGTCCAGACAGGAATCTCCTCACCCGTAAGCGGATGGATAACGGAGATGCCCAGCGGATACCCCTCTTTATCCTGCTTGGCACGTTCTACTTCGCTCATATTGGCGATGGTTTTGATCTTCTCTGCCACCTCTGCGTCGAGCAGCCCGTGTTCGACAAGATGCTTGGTAATAGGGTGTTCCGGTGCAAGTGCTGAATAGGTAACCCCATAGATCGTATCGGGACGTGTCGTGAAGACTTCATAACACTCAAACTTTCCGCCAAGCTTTGCTTTGCTCTCGTCGGTCAGTTCAAAATCAAATGCCAGCCCCTGTGATTTGCCGATCCAGTTGCGCTGCATCGTGATAACCTGTGAAGGCCATTTCCCCTCAAGCTGTGCCAGATCTTCAAGCAGTTCATCAGCATAACGGATGATATCAAGGTAGTAGCCCGGCATCTCTTTGAGCTGTACGGGATTGTCACAGCGCCAGCAGCACCCCTCTTCAACCTGCTCATTGGCGAGCACTGTATGGCAGCTTTCACACCAGTTTACCGTTGTACTCTCACGATAGAGCAGTCCCTTTTCAAACATTTCGATAATGAACTTTTGCTCATGCTTGGTATAGAGCGGATCACACGTAGCGAATTCTCGTGTCTTGGAGAATGAAAGCCCCAGTGTATTCAGCTCCTTACGCATATAGTCGATGTTGCTGTACGTCCACTCTTTGGGATGTCTGCCATGCTTGATGGCCGCATTTTCCGCAGGCATTCCAAATGCGTCCCATCCAATGGGATGCAATACATTGAACTGTTGTTTTCTGTAATAACGCGCCAGCGCGTCACCGATGGCATAGTTACGTACATGCCCCATATGCAGCCGTCCGCTGGGGAAAGGGAACATACTCAAAATATACTTTTTAGGCTCTGTATGGGAATCGCTCGGCTCAAATGCCTGCTCTTCCTCCCACTGCTTTTGCCATTTCGCTTCGATTTCACTTGGGGTATAACTCATTGTCGCTCACTTGAAAAGGGTTTATTAGGTTGGAGATTATAGCGCATATGGGGTTAATTGCAGGGATGTCTTGTGAGATGAAAGATCTCACAGCGCTACCGGAATGTATTGCACTGACGTATATCACCGCTCTCGAAGCCACGTCTGAACCACGCTACACGCTGTTTGGAACTGCCGTGTGTGAAGGCATCGGGTACGACACGGCCTGTTGCCTCTTTTTGGAGCGTATCATCTCCAATGGCACTGGCGGCATTGAGTGCTTCTTCCAGATCACCCGGTTCCAGCATATGAAACTCCTTTTGGGCATAGTGTCCCCACACTCCGGCATAACAGTCTGCCTGTAACTCCACTTTTACCTGAAGTGCATTGGCCTTTTTGCTCCTGCCGCCCCACCGTTGTTTAAGCTTCTGGACTTTGTCAAGTGTTCCGGCAAGATCCTGTACATGGTGACCGATCTCATGTGCGAGCACATACGCCTGGGCAAAATCACCCGGTGCGTTATGACGCTTGGCAAGCTCATCAAAAAATCCAAGATCCAGATAGACCTTCTTGTCAACCGGACAGTAAAAAGGTCCCATCTGTGACTGCGCACCCCCGCAACCGCTCTGCGTATACCCGCGATAGAGCACCAGTACCGGCTCTTTGTAACGCAATCCATACTGGGGCAGCAGTTCTCCCCACACTTTTTCTGTGCTTCGCAGCACTTTTTTAATAAATACAGCCCGTTGTGCATCAACCTGTTTGTTCAACGGTGCGGAGGGTGCTCCCCCGATTCCTATCACTTTTAACGGGTTATATCCCATCAGATATGCCGCAACACCCGCCCCAATCAGCAGCAGCCCGAGTTTTGAACGTAACAATGGACGGATCAGCGGCCAGAGCATCATCATGGTACGCATATCCATACGTCCGCTGCCACCGCTGTTTGCCCTTCGATCTTCTACATTCCGGCTCTCTTCTTCTCCATCCAGACGCATCATTTCTCCATAAGGTTTTCTTATTGCATTATACCAACCGAAAGTAAAATTTGACTACAATTGTAGGACTAAAAAGAAGGAGATACTGTGTCATTAGCGCTTGCCAGAAAGTACCGCCCTGCCACCTTCAGTGACCTTATCGGGCAAGAGTCCGTCTCGCAGACACTCTCCCTAGCGCTTGACAACGGACGCCTTTCACACGCCTACCTTTTCTCGGGGCTTCGCGGAAGCGGGAAGACCTCTACAGCACGGATTTTCGCAAAAGCACTTCTCTGTGAAAAAGGAACAAGTTCCCACCCCTGCGGCGAATGTATCCACTGCGTGATGGCGGCAGAGAACCGCCATATGGATATCATCGAAATGGATGCGGCAAGCAACCGCGGGATCGACGATATCAAAGACCTCATCGAACACACCAAATATAAACCAAGTTCCGCACGCTACAAGATCTTTATCATCGATGAAGTACATATGCTCACCAATCAGGCATTTAACGCCCTGCTCAAGACGCTCGAAGAGCCGCCTGACTTTGTTAAATTTATTCTGGCAACCACCGATCCGCTGAAACTGCCGGCAACCATTCTCTCCAGAACGCAGCACTTCCGATTCAAAAAGATTCCGCAGCAGCTGGTACAGAAACATCTTGAGCACATTCTGAACCTCGAAGGTATCGGTTTTGACAAAGAGGCTGTCGAGATCATTGCCAGAACCGGGGCGGGCAGCCTCAGGGATTCTCTGACCCTGCTTGATCAGGCCATTGTTTACTCGCAGGGACATGTCGATGTAGGCACGGTTACCGGGATGCTCGGTATCATTGAGCCGAGCTTACTTGAAAACCTGCTTGAAAGCATTGTACAAAAAGATACCGGTGCGGTACTGGCATTTCTCAAACTCGCCTCCGACTATGAAGCGGAAATGATTCTTGACGAGCTTACCCTCTACCTTAAGAGCCTGCTGCTTGAAAACGGCGGGAAACTGACACCGATGATCATAGAGCGTTTCTTCCGTGTCATCGCCGAATCAAAAAACCTGCTTTCTCTTGGAAGCGACG
The DNA here is from genome assembly GCA_015493425.1 of Sulfurovum sp. Classification (GTDB taxonomy): domain Bacteria; phylum Campylobacterota; class Campylobacteria; order Campylobacterales; family Sulfurovaceae; genus Sulfurovum. The sequence goes on along the minus strand of WGDG01000243.1, from coordinate 795 downwards.
GTGAATTCGTCCTCTCACTGGCACTCTTTAAAATGATGGAAGCATTACAAATCAAAGATATAGACACGATGATTAAGGGACTCGAACAGGAACTCAAAGGGGTGGAAGTCAGTGAAATTGTCGTCACCACACCTGCACCTGATCTCTCCGCTCCCAAAGAGGTCATTACCATTACCGAAGAAGAGATCGTTGCGACAATACCCGAAATGGCTACACCCGAGCATAAGGAACAGAGAATCAAGGCGAGGGAAGACACAGATAGAAGCAATGCACAGGAAGCAGTACATAGAGAAAAACCTGTAGAAGAAACAGCTAAAACTGTCACCTCGGAAAATACTATGTCCCCTGAGCCGCTTGATGAAACCACACCGGTACATCCCGAAGCGCCTGTGGATGTGGTGAGTAAAGCACCACATCCAGAGAAAGATACACAGAAAGAAGAAATAGCCGTTCAGACAGCCTCTCCGGCACAGGAGACAGTATATGAAAAACGTTTCAAAACACTCATCTCCAAAATTTACGACCGTGACTATGACCTTGGCAGCTGTTTCGAACGTAACATTACTTTTGTTAGCTTTGCCGACAATACCCTTACATGGGAGTCCACTGCCGAAGACGCAGACCGGAAAATGCTCATCACACACTGGGGCATGATCAATATGTTCGTTAAAGACCTTTTTGGTGTCGATACCAAAATAGACAATATCGCCAAAAAAAAAACAACACTAAATAGTGAGCAGCGAGTACATAGTTACGAGCAACCGACGGACAACACGCAATCAACAGAAAACATAG
>WGDG01000242.1 GCA_015493425.1 Sulfurovum sp. | reverse complement strand
GGTCAATAGTGGACAGATGTCAAGAGATCGTTGCGAATGTAAGAATGGAAGAGTGTTACGAGGGTATGAGCCTTGTTTTTGACGGGGAGAGAGATGATCTCCGAAAAGAGATCAACGGAGCCATCGAGAAGGCCTGTAGCGCTACAGGACTAAAGCCTCTGGTTTTTGACAATAAACGTACAGACAAATCGCAGCATGAAGCTTTCTATATCGAATTTACCGATGAAACACAAAGAGAGAGCGGTGCCTTTTTTGAGCTGGTGCTCAAAGAACTGGGCATAGACAAATGTGAAAACGATGTAATTGAAGGATAGATGATGAGAAGAATGTTTTTAAAACTCTGCCTCACCCTTTTATTGGGTGCAGGTATGCTCCACGCAGCAGACAACAAAGCACCGATCGTGGTACTCAAAACCAATGTGGGGAATATTGAGTTGAAACTCTACCCTAAAGCCGCACCTTTGGCAGTGGAAAATTTTGTCACCCATGTTAAAAACGGTTACTATGACGGTATTATCTTCCACCGTGTCATCAAAGGCTTCATGATTCAGGGCGGTGACCCTACCGGTACGGGACGCGGCGGTGAATCCATCTGGCATAAAGAGTTCAAGAACGAATATGCGCCAAATCTCACATTCGACAGACCGTTCCTGCTGGCCATGGCCAACCGCGGCCCAAACACCAACGGCAGCCAGTTTTTTATTACCACTGTTCCTACACCGCATCTTAACGGCGGATACACCATCTTCGGTGAAGTCATTAAAGGCAAGGATGTGGTCAGAAAGATTGAAAATGTCACGACCGGCCCTGGTGACAGACCTGTGTTCGACCAAAAGATCATCAAGGCATATATCAAAAAATAGGTATGATGCCTATTCAATGATTTACAGTATCACAAGGTGCTTACTGTGAATCTACCCCTCCCCCCCATACATGAATCAATAGATACAAAGGACTGTTGTGGATCTGAACCAGATTAGAGAAGAACGCAGAAAGTGGCTGAACTGGAAAAATATCAGACCGCTTCAGGAAGCCATTACTGCACTGCCGATATGTGAAGATATTACGGTTTCACTTGGCGATACAGTAGCTGTGAAGAGTGAAAGCATCGATAAAGCACAGATGGAAGAGATTGAAAAAACTGCAAGGCTGATGATGCCCTGGCGAAAGGGTCCTTTTGCCATCAATGATCTTTTTATTGATTCAGAGTGGCAGAGTCAGATCAAATACAACCTTCTTGAACCCTATTTTAACCTCGAAGACAAAGTAGTCGGTGATATTGGCTGCAATAACGGCTACTATCTTTTTAGGATGCAAACGCACAACCCCAAGAAGCTCGTAGGCTTTGACCCTTCTGCAATTTACTATTCCCAATTTCAGTTCATTGACCGTTTTGTCAACTCTGACATTGTTTATGAAATGCTGGGTGTTGAACATGTAGAGTTTTATGAACACAAATTTGATGTACTCTTCTGTCTTGGCGTTCTTTACCACCGCTCCGATCCTGTTGCCATGCTGAAATCACTCTTTAAGGGGCTTAACAAAGGCGGGGAACTGATACTCGATACTTTTATGATCGACGGAGAGGAAGAAGTATGTCTGACCCCCAAAGAGCGTTATTCGAAAATCCCGAATATCTATTTCATCCCTACGGTAAACGCATTGAAAAACTGGTGTCACCGTGCAGGCTTTGATGAGGTTGAAGTACTGGAGATCAAAAAGACTGACCTGAACGAACAGCGTAAAACGGAATGGATTGCCACCCAGAGCCTCGGAGATTTCCTCGATCCCAATAACCCTGAGAAGACTGTCGAAGGTTACCCTGCCCCCAAACGAGTTTATATCAAGGCACATAAAGCATCGAAATCATAAAAAGCATTAAAATAACCAAAGAAGCTGAAAGTTACTTTTATTTTTAAATAAGCTTGATTCTGCTATAAATACGCAACAAAAAGAGGGAAACAGGATGTTGTTTAAGTTTCCTCTTGTAAATATGACGGGATAGCGGAAAAATTATGAGAATATTGACAGTTGGATTTGACGACGAGTATGTAAAAGAGCTTGAAAAAGAGTTGGAAAAATATTTTATCTGCATTGTAGATAATGCAAAAGATATGTATGATGCTACCAACTTTACGGATTTCAGGCACTATGAACTGGTCATTATTGTCGATGAAGGGGTCAAGTTCTCCCTTGAACGCTATGTCAATGAAGTCAAGAAGAAAAAGAGTGAGACAAAGATTCTTATTTTGACGGACAATGTCAAGCATCAGAAAGATCTGTTCGATCTTGGTATCGATGATGTCATTACCCATCATATTGAGCACCCCGATTTGATCGCGGCACGTGTGCTCTCCAATATGCGCCACCTCTTCGGTACCCAGGTGAATATTGACAAGCTGGTGATTGATATTGCCAACAAGAAAATTGAGTTTGATGAAAAAATTGTTTCACTCAACGGAAAAACCTTTGATATTCTTGCCTACCTGGCACTGAGAAAGCAGCGTGTTTTCAGCAAAGACGAAATCATCAATGCCCTTTGGGAAGAGCCGGAGTATGTCAGTGACAATACGGTTGAGGTAGCGATCAACCAGATTCGAAAACGTCTTAAAAGTATTCTCGGTTTTCAGGTCATTCATACCGTACGCCGACGCGGGTATAAGTTCTCTTATTAATTTTTATCCAAATTTTTCTTTGTTTCAAATTGCAGGGTGCGTAAACACGCACCTTCAAACCGTTTGTAAAAAATAGATCGTTGCTGTCATTATGCGTCTCAAAGGTACGTGGCTACGCACCCTACGCGACTCTCCACATTGAAAAACAATATATGCTTCTACGTAAAAGTAGGGTGTTGCCCCCGATAACACCTTCTTTGTTCAACCCTCAAATGTGTATCAGGCTGCTGTGTTGTTATTTTTGTTTGGAATATTGGTGTTGTGAGAGCACGACACCCTGCGCCTCTTCTCCAATATTTTACAGTGTCGACTCCACATACCGTATCCACTGAGGTATGCCACGCTGTTCACGTTTTAGTGTGGTACTCATACCGTGACCAGGGTAGAGGGTAAAGTCTTCTGTAATGCGTTGTACTTTTTTTAAACTTTCTATCATCTGTTCTGCACTGGAGTAGGGGAAGTCCCACCGTCCGATACTGCCTTCAAAGAGAAAATCACCGCTGAGCCATAAATCGCCTATTTCGATGGCACTGCATCCCGGAGTATGTCCGGGGAAGTGATGGAAGGTTACAGGGATGCCGGCAATATCAAGTGTGCTGTCAGGTTCAACGGCAACATCGGCACTGCTTGGCGGTGTGCCCTGTGAAAAAGGGTCATCAGTCAACATAAAAATATCATCTTTGGGGCAGTAGAGCGGGATGTGCAGTGCGGACTTTACCGCATCGTTGCTCCAGACATGGTCGAAGTGGCCGTGGGTGTTGAGTACTGCAACAGGGTTGGTGACATTGTCAAGTACCCACTCTGTAGCATCAACACCCGGGTCAATGATGAGGTCTTTACCGTTGACAGTGACGATGTAGCAGTTTGTCTGGTAGGATCCCATGGGTTGCATTTTGATTTGCATGCTATAATTCCTTATGGATTTTTACGCTAAATTGGAAGAAGCGCTTACCAGTGACGATATTGCGGTCAAAGAGGCCATAACGCTTCAGGCTTTGGCGTATTGTAACGAAAATGAGGTTAGTAATAAAGCGGCGTTTGCTCCTAAAAAGTTTATACAGCCTTCCTATGCTTCCAAATGCCGTATTGTTTCTCCCCGAGAACTGCCCGCACGCAAAGATTTCGATACAACCGAAGGGCTTGCGACACTGGTACATGCCATTGCCCATATTGAATACTCAGCCATTGATCTTGCACTCGATGCAGTTTACCGGTTCCCTTCTATGCCAGATAAGTACAAATGTGACTGGCTTGAAGTGGCGGCAGACGAGATACGCCACTATAAGATGCTCACTGAAATACTGCACACACTGGGCTATGCCTATGGTGACTTTCCCGTACATGCCGGTTTGTTTGATGCTGCGGAACATACGGCAGAGAGTGTGCTTGACCGTATGGCGATCATTCCGCGTTATTATGAGGCTTCCGGTCTGGATGTTAATCCGCAGATCATGAAGAAACTTGACAATAAAAAGAAAAATCCCCATGTTGCAGCACTCTTAGAAACGTTGCAGACGATTTACGAAGAGGAGATTGTTCATGTTCATAAAGGGGATAAGTGGTTCAAGTACCTCTGTAAGAAAGAAGGAAAAGAAGAGAGTGTCTATTTTGAGATACTTGAACGTTACAACCTGACAACGAAACACCGTCCGCATATTAATGTCGAAGCGCGCAAGGCGGCAGGGTTTGCATGCGAGGAGATTTTGAAACTCGGGGCGAAGGAATGCGAATAGAATCAGGAATGATATTTTTAAATATGGAGTTGGATTGAAGCGGTTTTTTGAGAGGTTGTATTATCATCCCAAAGGGGTGGACTATCTGTTGATAGCGCTGTTGTCTCCGCTTTCGCTGCTGTATGGCAGCTATATGCTGGTCAGACGGCTTTCTGCAGGCAAAAAGGATTTTGGTATCCCTATTGTTTCTGTGGGCAATCTGGTAGTAGGAGGGAGTGGCAAGACACCGTTTGTCATTGCACTGGCATTACGCTATGAGAATGTTGCAGTGGTTTCTCGGGGATACGGTAGACAGAGCAGGGGACTGGTGGAGGTCAGCCGTAATGGTGAAGTACTTGTCGATGTCACACAAAGTGGTGATGAACCGATGCTGATGGCACAGTCTCTTCCCCATGCCTCAGTGATTGTCAGTGAAAAGAGAGAAGCTGCGATCGCGCTTGCCAAAGAGAACGGTGCATCGGTGATTATTCTTGATGATGGTTTCAATCGCATTAATATTGAAAAATATGACATTCTTTTGAAGCCTCTCTCTGTTCCGAATACTCTGCCGTTTCCAGCCGGACCGCTGCGGGAGTTTTCTTTTTCAGAACGTTTTGCCGACAGTGTGCTGCAGGAGGGACGGGACTTCAGGCGTGTCGTTCAAATTGACCCCATTACGGGAAAACTGCTGCTGGCAACCGCCATTGCAAACCCCTCACGCCTGGAGCCGTATTTACCTGAGAATGTCGTTGGGAGGTTCTACCTTGAAGACCATGCCTACTTCGATGAGCGTCAGCTGGAAGAGAAGATGAAAGAGGTCGGTGCCGATGCACTGCTGGTGACGCAGAAAGATGCGGTGAAAATGGATCAATTTAAGTTACCTGTCGTCCAAATGAAGTTAAAATTAGAAATAGAAGAAACAATACTTGAAAGTATAGACTCATATACTAAAAAATATAAGGAATTGCATGAAGAGTAAGATCGAAGTGGTCAAAACCCTCCTGGACGCATTGCCGTTCATCAAAAAATTTTCGAATGAAAAGATCGTCATCAAATACGGCGGTTCGGCACAGACATCGCCGGAGCTTAAAGAACAGTTTGCGCAGGATATTGTACTGTTGCATCTGGTGGGGATGAAACCTATTATCGTGCATGGCGGGGGCAAGAGCATTACCAACCTGCTGGCCGACCTTGGTGTAGAGACGGAGTTTGTTGACGGGCAGCGTGTGACGACCAAAGCCGTGATGCGTATTGCCGAAATGGTGCTCAGCGGAGAGATCAACAAAGAGATCGTATCGCTTCTGAACAACCATGGGGGTAAAGCGATCGGTATTTCAGGTAAAGATGCAAAGTTCCTTGAAGCGCGCCCCAAAGATTTTGACAATTTCGGCTATACAGGCATTATTGAGCAGGTCAATCCCGAAATTGTCGACAATATTATCGATGACGGCTTCGTACCGGTTATTGCTCCTATCGCATCAAGCAGTACCATTGGACATCCCGGCTTCAACATCAACGCCGACCTTGCTGCCAGCCAGATAGCTGTAGCACTTGAGGCACGCAAGATCCTTTTCCTGACCGATACCACAGGTGTACTTGACAAAGAGGGGGAACTCATTACTAACCTGGATATTGCCAAAACCGAAGCGCTTAAAGCGGACGGAACGATCAGCGGAGGGATGGTACCCAAGGTCGATGCCTGCATCGAGGCACTGCGCGGCGGGGTGAAAAAAGCCCATATCATCGACGGACGCGTAGAACACTCACTGCTGCTTGAAATTTTGACAAGCTCAGGTGTCGGCACCTGTATTGAGCTTTGAGGTAGACAAAAAGCTTTATGCAACTCTGTCTGACAAATAGAATGAAACAAAAATGTCATTTTTGGTTGATGAGAGCTGAATGAACTTCCTTTTTTGAGAAAGCATCATTCGCTACTATAATCCAAACACAGTATAATTAAACTAAACAATCAAATATCATAAGGAAATTATATGTTTAGAAAATCTATGCTGATGACTGCTTTGTTGGGTACGTTTGTAAATGTGTATGCTGCTGCACCGGTTAAAAAAGCGAAAAAAGAGGTGTATGTCGATGTATGGCAAAAGATTTACGGCGGTAAGGAAGACGATATCGCCTATGGCATTGTAGCGCTTGAAAACGGTGAGAGTGCTATTGTCGGTACCTGTAAATCGTATGGTGCACAGCGCAGTGATATATGTATCACACGGATGGATGCCAACGGGGAAATGAAATGGCGGCTGTGGCTTGGTGGCAAGAAGAAAGATGAGGGAAAAGCCATTGCAAGAACGGCTGACGGGAATATTATTGTGCTGGGACGAACGAAGTCCTTTTCCAAAGCCTATGCCTATGACCTCTATGTTGCCAAAGTATCGCTGGATGGCAAGAAAATGTGGGAGACCACATTTGGCGGTGACCGTGATGAGTATGCCGGGGGTATTGCCGGTACCGATGATGGCGGTATGTTAGTCGTTGGTGCAACTGAATCGTACGGGGATGGAGACAAAGATATCTATATTGCCAAGCTCTCCAAAAACGGAAAACTGCTCAATGCCCACACGATGGGCGGCAAAAAGGATGATGTGGCGACGGCACTGACGCGAACCCGTGATGGCAAAATGGTGATGGTCGGCTACCGGGAGGTTGCAAGAGCAGGAGACAGTGATTTTCTCATCATGCAACTGGATCAAAATGGCAAGATGCGGTGGCGCAAACAGTTTGGGGGCGACTACGAAGATATGCTAAACGGTGTTACCCCGACGATAGACAACGGGATCGTCGCTATAGGCAGTACACGTTCCTACGGCAGTTCCCAAAGCGATTTGACAGTCATGAAGATTGATGCCAAAGGCAAAACGATCTGGCACAAGATTTACGGGTTCAAGTATTATGAATACGGTAATGCCGTGGCGACAACGGCTGACGGCGGCTTTATGCTGGTTGGCGGTACCAATACACTGGGGAAAGGAAATCACAGCCTGTATGCTCTGGCACTCAATCGGCAGGGTGAGCTGATCTGGTCGCATGTTTTTGGCGGTGAACGCAAAGATGTGGGGCACGGCGTAGCACGTATGAGTGACAAAAGTATGATCATCGTCGGAGAAACGGAAAGCTTCAGACTGGCAAAGGATTTCTATATTATTAAACTGAAAAAGCAGTAGCCACAGGCGTACAGGGGTGTGTACAAGGTACGTCCCTTATGCTTTTTTGGCTATAATTTCGGCAACTACACTCATAAGAAGAGGATGATAGATGCAATTTATTGAAACACGCGGGAATGACGGTGTCAAACCTGCTTCGGTAAGCTTTTCGGAAGCGATTTTGAGCCCAAGCGCAAGTTTTGGCGGACTGTATGTCCCTACGGCACTGCCTGCACTTGATGCGGCATTTTTGGAAAAACACAAAAACAGCCATTATAAAACGCTTGCAATGGATTTTTTGACAACCTTCGGTATTGATATTGACCGGGAGGTGATTGAATCTGCACTAAATCGTTACGATGCTTTTGATGATCCCCAAAACCCTGTACCTTTGAATGCCATTGAGAATGACTGCTGTGTTTCGGAACTCTACCATGGTCCTACCCGTGCGTTTAAAGATATGGCACTGCAGCCTTTTGGCTACATTCTCTCCAAGCTTGCACAGGCACGTGGTGAGAACTACCTTATTATGGCAGCGACAAGCGGCGATACCGGCCCTGCGACACTGGAGACCTTCAAAAACCAGGACAATGTAAAAGTAGCCTGCCTCTACCCGGAGGGAGGGACTTCTGACGTACAGCGTCTTCAAATGGTTACTGAAGATGCGCCAAATCTTAAAGTGATCGGTGTCAAAGGGAATTTTGACGATACGCAAAACACCCTCAAAGCGCTGTTGGCTTCCGAAGATTTCAAAGAAGAGCTTGAAAGAAAGAACATCAAACTCTCTGCAGCCAACTCTGTAAATTTCGGACGTATTATTTTCCAGATCATTTACCATATCCATAGCTATCTTGAGATGGTACGCTGCGGCAAAATTGCAATGGGTGAGAAAATTTATCTGGTAGTGCCAAGCGGCAACTTCGGAAATGCACTCGGCGGTTACTATGCCAAGAAGGCAGGACTGCCGATTGAGAAGATCCTTATCAGCTCTAACGTTAATAATATTTTGACAGACTGGATCGAAAAAGGCGAGTACGATCTTACCGGCAGAAAGCTGGTGCTGACGGAATCTCCGGCGATGGATATTCTTAAAAGTTCGAACATAGAACGGATTATGTTCGACAAGTTCGGTGCTGCACGTACGAAAGAACTTATGGAAGCACTGGCTTCTGAAGGTAAGTTTGTTCTCAGTGATGAGGAGCGGGCATCACTACAGGAAGATTTTGCTGCAAGCTGGTCCGATGATGCGGAATGCGAGAACGAGATTGCCCGCTATGTTAAAAAGGGCTACATGATGGATCCGCATACGGCAACCTGTATCAAAGCTTATGAAACACTCAGAGAGAAGTCTCTTCCAACTGTTATTTACTCAACTGCCGAGTGGACAAAATTCTCCCCAACGGTTGCGAAAGCGCTTGGACATCCTGTGAACGGTGACATTGAAGCGCTTGAGTGGGTATCGTCACATGCGAATGTAACCGTACCCCCTATGATTCGCGGTCTGTTTGAAAAACCGATTGTCCATACTGTTGTGGTGGAAAAAGAGAAGATCAAAGAGGAGATGTTGAACTTCCTGTAGGTTCAACGGAAAAAATGGCAACACGAACGCTTGGACTGATACTGCTGACAGGATATGTTTTGGCTTCCGGTGTCCAGGCTGCCCCCATTGACTGCCGTGTGATTGTTTCTGGTATAAAGGAGTGTTCTCCCTACAGTAACCGGTTGCTTGTAGCCAAAGAGATCAAATATACCCCCAACAAGCAGAAACTCATTATCCAAAAAGAGCTGCCTGTCCCCCACAAGAACCTTCATCTTAAAGTGATTTCTGTTGAGGAGATGCTGAATCGTTATATTAAAAAGTTTCAGCCTCCAAAGCGCTTTATCGGGACAAAAGTTTCTGTTCCGGAGCTGATCCCTGTTGTCAAGCAGAAAGAAAAGAAACCGGCAAGCCGGCCACCATTTAAAGTAGGGATGGAGCATGAACCTATTATCAAAGTGGTAGAAGGCAACCAGAGTATCGAAGTACGACTTCCCAAAACAATACAAAACAAACAGCCTTCCGTAAAAGTCAAAAAAGAGGGTGTCTACACAATACAAAAGGGTGATACCCTTGGAAAAATCGCCCTGATGTTTGGCGTCAAAAGTGCTGACATCATGAAATACAACAGATTGAAAAAGAAGCATCTGCTTCGTATTGGCCAAAAGTTGAAATTCCCGTTGGAGCAGAAAAAGATCGATGCCATTGCTTCAGCCTCCTATACGGTAAAAGAAGGCGATACCCTGCTTGGCATTGCCAAAAAATTTGGTCTTAATGCGAAGGAACTGGCTACATACAATAAGATAAAGAACAGTTCACAGTTACGAAAAGGAAAGGTACTGAAACTGCCGTTGCCTTATGTGATTGCTGCACAAAAAGCCAAGAAAAAAGCAGAGGCAAAGAAAAAACTTGCCAAAAAAAGAAGAAGCCGGTTTATTCGGGGGTTTGGAAAGCACAAGCTTCGTGTGACCGCTACGGCATACTCTTCTCACGGAAACCAGACTGACAGTACGCCTTTCCTTGCTGCATGGAACAACCGCCTGCGTCCGGGCATGAAGGTAATTGCTGTTTCCCGAGATTTGCTCTACAGATATGGCATGCGAAACGGTACGAGAGTACGTATCGGCGGACTCCCGGGTATTTACCGAGTTCGGGACAAAATGAATAAACGTTTCAAAAAACGTATTGATATCTACATGGGTACCAACCGCCGAAAAGCCCTAAGATGGGGCCGAAGAAGCGTAGTGATTTATTGGTGAGACGCGTAAAAATCGACACCTGCGTGTCGATTTTAGCGTCGAAACCGGAGCGGTAGAGCAAAGCGACCCGCGAAGGTAGGGAAACCGGAGTGGTCGTAGCGAAGCGGAGCCACAGAGGTGGGCAAACCGCTACGACACCTGCGTGTCGTTCATAGGCTCGAAACCAAATTATTTTTCTTTTCAAATGATTAAGTTGATAATAGGTACAATAAACAAAGTATCAAATACATCAAGCTGGCTATATTTTGAAAAAACTTTATCAAATTACGAAACTACCTAAAACCCTCATTATATCCGTTTCACTTTTCTTCTTTTCATTTATGGTCTATTTCTATAT
>WGDG01000241.1 GCA_015493425.1 Sulfurovum sp. | reverse complement strand
TTTTTCGGTCTGATTTCCCTTTTCTACTATATTAAGACTTCCAAAAAAGAGGCGTAAAATGGTACGGCTCTTTCTCCTCTCTGTGCTTGCCGCTTCTGTAGTGTTTGGAAGCAGTGCCCGGGAAGAGGCACAGTTTCTTGGAGCAGAGACAAATTTTCAAACAGCGTTAGCAAAAGCCAAAGCCCAGAAAAAAATGCTGGTAATGGTCGTGGTGAAAAAGAACTGCCGCTGGTGCAGTAAACTGGTACACCGTACCATGGGAGACTCTGATGTCAAAACAGTGCTGGACAAAAAGTATGTTACATTGATTCTCGACCGGCATGACACGTACCCAAAAGTCTTTACAGAAGATTTTTTCCCGTCGATTTTTTATATTGACTACAGTACAGGACAGAGTGTCTATGAAAATGTGGGTTTCATTGGAAAGAAGTGTTTTCTGAACGATTTGAAAGGGGCTGAAACAACACGTACAAGCCTCTACACGAAAGAGCAGTAGCAGTATGAAAAAAGGCAGTACGGCATGATTTTAAAATTGATCGTCGCAGCTGTACTGACAGGCCTTATCAGTGGCTTTTTCATCACTTTTTATGAGTTGCTCATTACTTTTCTGACCTATTTCTTTTTTATGGGCGATCCCTACAAAACCATTCCGACATTGCCGGTATGGTATCTCTATGCACTGCCGACAATTGCTATTTTTATTGTCAACCATCTGATAAGCCGGGATAAGAACATTCGTGAATATGGTGTATCCGAGATTGCTGACTCTATTGCACAAAATACGATGATTTTGAATGTGCGTACCCTCTTTTTGAAAGTCATTGCTTCAGCACTCTCACTTTCAACAGGCTTTGCTGTGGGAACGGAGGGACCGAGCGCAGGGATTGGTGCCATGATTGCCTACCAGATTCACAAAATGTTCAATATGCCCCAAATGCTCATCAAAATGATGATCAGTGTAGGGGCAAGCAGCGGTATCGCAGCCATATTCGTTTCCCCCATCACCGGTATGGCCTTTGCCATTGAAAATATCGCGTATCAGTTCATCAAACAGTATGTGACCTATCTGATTCTCGCGTCAGTCCTGGCGTTTGCAGTCAGTCTGAACTATCTTGATCCTATTATCTTTCAGCATTCAACAGGACGGCACCTTGATACCGACTACCTGTATGCCAATCTGCTTTTTATCCCGTTTATTACTGCATTTGTCTATTTTTATCTTTTTCTCAAGCAGCGTCTGCTGCACTTTATTGACCTGGAGCTCTTCAAAAAGTTTTCACGGTATCGCCATCATATCTTTGCACTGATTGGCGGGAGTGTGGTGGGAACGGTACTGCTTATTGAACCTCATGCAGCTTTTTCCGGGAAAGCGGTGGTGATGTATCTGATCAATGCTGAAAGCAGTATACCGATCTATTTTATTCTCGGTATTATCGTGCTGCGTATCATTGGTACAACTGTAGCGATCTACTCCAATGCGGTCGGGGGAATATTCCTGCCGCTAATGAGTATCGGGGCACTGATCGGGTACGGCTTTGCCGAAGCGTTCAGTATGCTGCACTTTTCTGTTGAACCTTTTTACTTCGCTGCCATTGGTGCTGCTGTCTTTATGGGTGTTCTGATGAAACTGCCTCTGACAGCAGTCATTCTTGCGATGGAAACGACATTTGACTACAATGTCGTTATTGCCACGGGTATCAGTGTGGTTCTGGTGGAATACCTTTCCAACCTTTATTTCCATATTCGCCGCCGCAATGCTACGAAAGCCTATAAATCACCGGAAAAGAGCGGCTCTGAAAAAGAGGAGAAAGCCTCAGAAGAGAAGCGTAAAGCTTCAGAAGAAGGGGAGTGAATGGAAGGCTACTACTATCTCCGTCTTCTCGCTTTCATTCTGGTATTGACCGCAATCTATATTCTGGTACAGCTATTTGGATGGTACAAAAAGCGAAAAATACTTGAAACAATAGCACAAATGCCATTTGATCCGAAGTATCGGAAAATATTGGAAAAGACACCGCATTACCGCTACCTGAATGAAGAAGACCAAAGAAAGATAGAGCGTTCTATTCTTCGTTTTATACACACCAAAGAATTTGTCGGGGTCAAGATGGATGTCACTGATGAAATGAAGGTGATCATTGCATTTTATGCCTGCCTGCTGCTGTTGCATATCGATACCGATAACTGCTATGACAATCTTAACACGATCATTCTCTATCCTTCGCCGGTAGTGCTTGACAATGTGCGTAACAATGGCGGTATCTACACCAAAGAGGATTTTCTGATCGACGGGCAGTCTGCCAACGACACGGTGGTACTTGTGTGGCATGATGCCCGCTACGAAGCCTATCATTTGCGACATGACAATGTCATTGTGCATGAGTTCGCACATGAAATAGACTATATGGATGGCGAAGTAGATGGTGTACCGCCACTGGAGCGCTCAAAGTATGACAGCTGGACAAAAGTACTGTTGGAAGACTTTAAAAAGCTCAATCATGTTGCCCTTAAAAACCGTGAGTGGGGAAAATATAAACTGCTTGGGAGTTATGCCGCGACCAATGAAGCGGAATTTTTTGCCGTGGTCACAGAACGATTTTTTGAATCGCCCCACAGCCTGAAACGTCACTTCCCGGAACTCTACAAAGAGCTTAAAGATTTTTATAAAATCGATCCTGCGGCTATGCTTCCGGCGAGGGCATAGGGGATGAAGAAATACTTTTTTCTTCTTGTAGTGCTTGGGGGACTTTTCATTACTTTTCGTATCTACAAGATAGACGGAACAAGTATGAACTACGGTCTGGTTGACGGAGATATTGTCATCTCTACCCATTTTTACGACACTATAGAACGGGGTGATCTGCTGGTAATCCGGCATCCGCTCGATCCAAAGCAGCGCCTCTACATTAAACGCTGTGCGGCACTTCCGGGTGACAGATATTTTGAGCAGGGCAGAATGTTCTATTTGCAAATTGAAGGGAATTCCAAAAAAACGGAAACACTGGGGCGACAATATGGACTGACGCTGGTAAAACGGACTGAAGGCTATTTCATTAAAGAACCCTATGCAAAATATTATGGTGTAGTACACGACTGGGGACTGCGTGTTCCCCGTGTATTGACATCACTGCCTCTGACTACGGTTGCACCGCAGCACTATCTGGTGCTAGGAGACTTCAGAGACAATTCTGCTGACAGCCGTTTCTTTGGTGCCGTTCCGAAAAAATGGGTGATGTCAAAAGTGATCGTTATTGTAAAGCGTCCCCGAAGCTGGCGGGAACTGCTTAAGATAAAAGAAGCCGATTAGATCAGGCCGAGTTCAGCGAGGATCGCTTCGACTTTCGGGGAGATTTTTGCCAGTTCATTGATAAAAGTGCCCCATGCCTGGTCTTCGGCATACCACTCTTCAATATGTTTGAAAGAGTTGCTTTTCTCTTCTTCTGTCAGTTCTGTCGATTTGTCGATATTTTCTTTAATGCGTTCGAGGTGTTTCAGATTGCTGTTGCTCATGGCTATTCCTTAGTAGTTGTCGTATTTGCCTTCGGCAATTTCGGCTTTAAGGCCGTCAAGTGCTTCCTGCATGGTTTGGATAATCAGTTCTGCCGCTTTTTTGTCGTCGTTTTCGGGAATATCCCAGTCGAAGATCTTCATATTGGCTTTGAAAATACCTCTGATCTCCTTTTCAATTTCACCCTTCATCGCTTGCAGCTCTTTCTCCTGTGGTGTCATATGCCACTCCTTTTGTTTGTTTTATTGGCTTATGCGAATAATAACACTTTTTTATTAACGAAAATACCCTACAATTCCAAATGCAGCTTCAAAAGGGCTAACCCAATCACTACAGTTTTCAGGAGAGAGAATGAAACCATTATTATATTTGCTTGCTATGACAGCATTTTGTGTTACAAACGTATCCGGAAAGATACTCAAGAGCTGGGAGACTGTCACCAAAGAAGGGATTGTATATGAACGCAATACTACCAAACCCTTTACCGGTACGGTACGTGCCTACTATCCCGGTGACAAACAGGTTGCAGAAGAGCGTCCGCTCCAAAACGGTGTGACCGAAGGTGTTGTGACCACCTGGTTTGAAAACGGACAAAAAGCTTCACAGACACATTATCATAACGGTCTGAAAGAGGGAAGATGCATCAAGTGGCACCGCAACGGCATCAAGAAATATGAAGCGGATTTTGTCAAAGGAAGAGAAGAGGGGGAAGTGAAGTACTGGTATCAAAACGGTACCCATAGAAAGGTGCTTCATTTTCATAACGGCATACGTCAGGGACAACTGGAAATGTGGTATGACAGTGGTGAAAAACGGGCGTTGATGTACTTTAAGAACGGTAAATATGACGGAAAACGGATGACATGGTACAAAGACGGTAAGCCAAGCAGTGAAGGGCACTATGCAGAAGGCCGGAAAGAGGGACATTTTGTCGACTACTTCAAGAGCGGCAAAAAAAGTCTTGAGGCTACGTATAAAAACGGCAAACTGCATGGAAGACGTACCACATGGTTTAAAAACGGTCAGAAAAAACATGAGAGCAGTTTTAAAAACGGTACTCCGGAAGGATATGACATTATTTGGTTCATCAATGGTCAAAAACAGCATGAAGCAGTTATTAAAGACGGCAATACGGTGTCAGTAAAAGTATGGCATAAAGACGGAACACGGGTAGAGTAATTTCTTAGTGTTACAAAAGCGCTGTGCGGGTAGTGTACGGCTTTAGAGGCAACTATGTCAGAGGTGTGTATGTGTCTTGATATTACTCAAGCAGTTCTCCCAAAGCTGTTTGTGCGCGTTCGTACCCAAGAGCAACCATCTCTTCTGCCCGGTGAAACTCCAGCGTTCCGCAGGCGTTACGGGGAATTTCAATGGTGAAATCGGGAGGATAGGCGGCCAACTTCTCTCTTGCAATGGTTCCCTGCATGGCATCGAATGCCTGGTCGGCAATGTCATACATTTCAAAGTCGATATCGGTAAATGAGGCTGTATTTTGCTTCAGTTCATGTATAAATCGACGAATTTTGTCTGAGAGGTCATTGTCTGTATGCCGTACTTCAGGTTCCGATTTGGACGTTTTCTCTTCAAAGCGTTTTTCAGGTTTTGCACCGAGGTTGACGGCGATGGTCATGTCCGTCGTGTCGTGAAAGGTCGGGGCAATGGGAACCGGGTTGAGAACACCGCCGTCAATCAATTTTTTCCCATTGTACTCAAACGGGGTGAAAAAGAGTGGCAGAGAGATGGAGGCACGAATAGCATCAAAGAGCCTTCCGTTACTGATCCAGATCTCCTTTTCACGTTCAATATCGAGGGCTACGGCTGTATATCGAATGGGTAGCGATTCAATATGTTGGTTGCCGACGAGTTCAATCAGGGTATTGATGATCTTATCCCCCTTGAAAAGTCCGGCACTTTGCCAGGCAATATCGAGCAGACTGACAATATCCATCTTGTCAATTGCTTTGACCCAGGCTTCATACTCATCGAGTTTTCCCATGGCATAGACACCTCCAATCAGTGCACCGATGGAGGAACCGGAAATCGAAGCAATATGAAAATGGTGTTCCTCCAGCCAGCGAATCACACCGATATGCGCCAGGCCTCGCGCTCCGCCGCTTCCAAGTACCAGAGAGATTGTTTTTCGTTTTGGCATGGTTTTTCCTCTTTCGTTTTCTGTATGTAGTATGGCATAATTGGTTTAAAATGGAAGTGTATATTTCTTCAGCATTCCTGCGATTGCAGGAATCTTGGTACTGATTGGTTACATTAGGAGGGCACAATTAAAAGAGGCTGTACTCTTCCTTAATGGTGTTGAGGATAGAACGGTCGGCATTGTAGATGAAGGCATAGTTGAAATGCATGCTCTTGAGCAGTTCACGTACCTCCTCTTCGGTTTCGAACCAGTGCGGGTGGTCGATACCCGGCACTTTGGTCTTTGGCGGGGTGAGAACGATGCTCTTGACCCACATGTTGGAGCGTTTGACATACTCGCGTGCCTTTTCGATGTCAGGAAGGTTGTCGACGAAGATGGCGACCTTGTCACTCATGCTCGACTTGGTAGAGTTGAGCTTGTGGTCGATGAATACCGGAATAAAGTGCTTGGTGTAGCGGATACGGTCGACCGAGTAGGGAAGGTCATTCTGTTTGCAAAAGTCAACCACGCGCAGCAGATACTCCAGATGGAACGGTGCCATCTCTTTCTCCTGATAGACAAAACCATCTACTTTGAATGTGGTGCGGAAGAGGGTGTCCGAGATGGCATACCCTTCGACCTCTTTGTTCAGACGCGGCACATCGGGTTTGATCATTTGCATCAGCTCCTTGTCACTGCCGACAAAGAGGATGTCATCGGAGTTGAGGATCTGCTCGAAAGCCTTACGCCAGTCGTCGGCGATGAAGGCGATGTTGCCTTTGTGGGTAAGGATCATCTTCAGGAAACTCATTTCGTGCTCAAGCAGCCAAAAGAATTTTGCCTCTTTCTGGATGATAACATAGCGCAGTAGTTTGAAGGCTGCAAGCTGTACGTCAGAGACCTTGATCCATGCGATCTCATCATCATTTTTGACAATCTCGTCATTGTCGTAGACGATGGCATAGGCACCGTTGGCGACAGCTTTGTCTATCTCGTCTTGTGAAGAGGAGAAGAAGAGGTCACCATGGTCTACCTTGGAGGGGTAGACGGTCGCGCCTTCTATGGCCTGTACCTGTGGTGTGTTGGAGAGCGTGCCCTCTGTGAGGTTTACGATATCTTCGATTTTCATTCTTATCCTATCGGGGTGCCGGGTTTTTTGGGCTTTTCGGGACGGATCATACAGAGACCATCCTCATCTTTGGCTGCCAGCAGCATACCTTCGCTGGTGTAGCCCATCAGTTTGGCAGGTTTGAGATTGGCGACAACACACACCTGTGTATTCAGCATATCATCTGCGCTGTACCACTCTTTGATACCCGCAACGATCTGGCGCGGCTTCTCTTCGCCAAGGTCGACTTGAAGCAGCAAGAGCTTTTTGCTTTTTGGTACCTCTTCGGCTTTGACAACCGTACCGACTTTCAGGGAAGTCTGGAAGAACTGGTCGATGCCGATGAGTGCGACACCTTCATCTTTTTTCTCCTCTTTTTTTGCAGGTGCTTTTTTTGCTTCTTCTTTTGTTTCAGCCGGTTTTTCCTGCTCGAGCAGGGGTTCTTCAATGCGTGGGAAGAGTGGCGGAATTTTTTCAATGGTAAAGGCTTCGATAAGCTTTTTGTCCTTAATAAGCTTCTGCCAGCTTTCATTGTCAATGGTAAAGCCCAGGGCAGCAGCAATCTTGGGGCAGACTTGCGGCATAACAGGGTAGAGCATGACAGAGACTTTTGCCAAAATGGTAGCAATAAGCCCATTGAGTGCCATTGCCTCTTCTGCTTTACCTTCCTTCATGAGCGTCCATGGCTGATATCTGTCAATGGCTTTGTTGGCAACCGTCAGCGGACGCCAGAGCTCTTCGAGGTAGCGGTGGATCTGCATTTCAAAAAGCAGCGGTTCAAGTTTTTCCAGAGAAGCTTCAACTTCGTCGAGTTCCTGCTGGTAGTACTTTGGTGTGTCTGATGCATCGACACGCCCTTCGAAGTACTTGCCGCTCATACCGATGAGACGGTTGAGCAGGTTTCCAAGGTCGTTACCCAGGTCGGAGTTGATACGGTCAATGAGTGCCTTCTGACTGAAATCGCCATCGCCGCCGAAAGGGACTTCCCTCAGCATAAAGTAGCGGAAGTTGTCCAGTCCGTAAGCGTCGGCTACCTCTTTGGGGTTGATGACGTTGCCTTTGGATTTGCTCATCTTCTCACCGTCTCTTGTCCACCAGCCGTGCGCAGCGATGTGTTTTGGCAGTTCAAGACCAAGGCTCATCAGGAATGCCGGCCAGTAGATGGCATGGAAACGCAGAATGTCCTTGCCAATGAGGTGGACACGTGCAGGCCAGAAGTCCATCTTGGCTTCATCAGTACCGTATCCAAGGGCAGTGACGTAGTTCATCAGGGCATCAAGCCACACATACATGACGTGTTTGGGGTCGTTGAGCTCTTCAGGGAGCTTCACACCCCAGTCAAAACTGGTACGGGTAATGGAAAGGTCTTCAAGGCCTCCCTCCACAAAGCGGATCACTTCGTTTCGCTTGCTGCGCGGCAAAATACACTCGGGGTGTGCATCGTACCACTCCAGCAGTCTGTCCTGATATTTGGAGAGTTTGAAGAAGTAGCTCTCTTCCTCTACAACAGTAGTAGGCTTGCCGCATTCGGGGCAGAACTCGCCGTCGACAAGCTGAATCTCGGGGAAGAATGTTTCACAGGAGATACAGTAGTGCCCTTTATAGACATCTTTGTAAATGTCGCCGTTGTCATACATGACTTTAAAGGCTTTCTGTACCCCTTTCATATGGTCTTCGTCGGTGGTACGGATGAACTTGTCGTAGCTGATGCCGAACTCATCCCAGAGGTTTTTGAATGTTGCGGAAATTTCATCCGCATATTCCTGCGGGCTTTTGCCGCGTGCTTTGGCGGATTCCTCGATCTTTTGGCCGTGTTCGTCAGTACCGGTCAGAAAGAAGGTATCAAGACCGCTCATACGTGAGTAGCGCGCAAGGGTGTCGGCAATGATCGTCGTATAGGCATGGCCGATGTGGGCGATATCATTGACGTAATAGATAGGGGTGGTAATGTAGGCTTTGTGGCAAGATGACATATATGAGGTTCCTTAAACAAATGAGCTTATTAATAGTGGATATTTTAGCCAAAAAGTGCTGTGGAACGGGTAAACTAACGGTATGTATTACCTTTACATCCTTGAATGTGCCGACGGCACCCTTTATACAGGCATTACTACCGACCTTACACGGCGCATCGAAGAGCATAACAGCTCGAAAAAAGGAGCCAAATATACCCGTACACGTCGCCCTGTGAAACTGTGTTACAGTGAAGTATGTGAAGACAGAAGCAGCGCTTCAAGCCGTGAGCATGCCATAAAAAAGATGACCCGTACAGAAAAGCTTCAGTTAATCAAAGAGAGTCTATAAT
>WGDG01000240.1 GCA_015493425.1 Sulfurovum sp. | reverse complement strand
GTACAGAAGAAGTTGATAAAATGCTCTATACGCTTATTCACCGCCTGAATGAAACGCTGCATCATGCCGCTTTTCCAAAAGCAGTCATCGCTAGGCGTTATGGAGCAGAATTCATTGTCGCTTTGGAAAAAGAAGCACCGCAGATTGAAACACTGCTGAAAGCGTTTATAGAACAAAACCATACAATAGATACTATCGAGATCGACTACGCCTTCTCTGTTATTACCAATACCGGAGAAGATATTACCAAAGACATTCAACACCTTAAAGATCTGCTTACCATGCAGGAGAAACAGGAAGGGCACTCCAATAAGGCTAAACGCCTTATCAGTGATTCCAAAGCACTCAGTGAAATCGAACAGTGCATTACCGCTGCCCTTGAGAAACGTTCATTGCAGCTCTCTTTCAGACCACTGCTCAATACCCATACCGACACGGTCGATATCTATGAAGTCTCCGCCAGACTCAAGACACCCCAAAGCGGAGAAATACTGCCGCGTATCTACCTCCCTGTCATCAACCGTCTTGGACTTGGCAGGACATACGATATGGCACTGCTTGAACATGTGCTGACACTGCTCCCGCTTATTGATGAGCATGTGTCACTCTCCTTCAACCTCTCACCCTTCTCTTTACGTGACGAATCATTCCAAGATGCATTCTTTGAAAAGCTGGAACATCTCGGTATTACTCCCAAACGTATCATTATCGAACTCTACGAACGCAAAACACACCACAACCTTAGCGGCTATCTCAAAACACTGAACCGTTTCCGCGCAAAAGGAGTACGTATTGCTATCGACAATTTCGGCTCCTCCAATGCTTCTATGGAATACATGAAGCATTTCGACTTTGACCTGGTACAATTTGACCGCGATTATGTTACCAAACTTGACGAGAAACATACCCGTGCCATGCTTGAATCCCTCATTCAGATGGCCAAAGCACTTCATATTACCACTGTCGCAAAATGGGTGGATAAGAAAGACCAGAAAGAGGAACTCATCCACCTTGGCATCGACTACCTTCAGGGATTCGGTATTGCCAAAGCACTGAGTGAGACACAACTCATAGAAACATACAACAAAGGATAACCAATGAAATACGGCGAAAAAGAGATCAGAGAATTTGACATCAATGCAGAAGAGAATTACTGGCCAAATGAACATGAAAAGCGTTACGAGATCAATATCGAACTGCCGGAATTTATGTGTCTTTGTCCTCGTTCAGGATACCCTGATTTTGCAAAATTGACACTCACATATGCTCCAGACAGCAAAGTTATCGAACTTAAAGCGCTCAAGCTTTACATCAATTCCTTTATGTACCGTTACATTTCACATGAAAATTCCGCCAATGAGATTTTCGATACACTTTACAGCAAGCTACAGCCAAAATCAATGAAACTTGTAGCGGACTTCAACCCCAGAGGCAATGTTCATACTGTCATTACCATCGACTCGGAAACAATGTAAAAATATGTCAATCTGACATTAAAAAAGCCCCCCTTTTCTGAACTTGCTATCATACACTATTCCATACCAAAGGAGTCGTATGATTGCTTTTACAGATGTCATGGGACGGGTACGTGAAGTACTGATGCTTCAGACACAGCGCACTAAAATTAAAGACAGGGAAGTCGCACTTGCACTCGACCTCGACCCGCAATACTTCGCTGTCATCAAGCGGCGCAACAAACTTCCCTACGAAGCACTGGCACACTTTTGCAAAATACATCGCATCAGCCTCAACTGGATCCTTTTTGCACAAAATCCGCGTCATTTGACCTAACAATAATTTATAGCTATAATAAAGTGTACATTAACCAAAGGAAGAGAAATGAGCAAACTTGATGAAAAAATCGCACTGTATACCAAAGTCGCGAAAGACCTCAATCTGGGACTGGATGATACATTTATTGCTGCCGTCACCAAAGGACTCGGACCATCCATCCACAACAAAGATGCCGAGACAGTCTCCTGTTCAGACAGCAGTGAACTCGAAACGGTTAAAAAAAACTTTCTAATCAAAAAACTTGGTCTGGAAGATTCAAACAAACTCGATGATGCCATTAAAGCTGTCTGCGAAAAAATGGGAACATCAAACAGAAACAAATACAGAGCACTCTTTTATGCTCTGCTTGCCAAAGAGTTCGGAAAAGAGTCTGTTTACGCTTAGTACTATATCTTGATGAAGAACACATAACGCCGTTCTTCATCATTTTTGCCAAACCCCACCACTTCCATGTCACTGTATTGTGCATTGACGTTTACTCTGACCTCATACATCATTACATCCATATCGGCTATTAGAAGCGGCGGAATGATCTCTCCTACCGTAATCTCATCTTTACTGTTCTCTATGCTAAATACCAACACCCTTTTTGTCTCATCAAGCTGAAACGATGTCAGTTTCGCTTCACCTGCATAGAGAAGTTTGGCAGGATCGTTTGTATCCTCTTTTAAAAGCCCAGCTGTAAGAACGTAGTCTTCTGCATTGCCAATAGCTTCACGAATATCTTCAATGAGGTCAATCACAACTTTCATAACACGGTTTCCTTTGGTTTTTGTGGTGGTATTGTATCAGAATATTTCAGAGTTAAGGGCTAAGTGTTAAGGTTTAAGAAGGTGATCTTATTTATTGCGTTTGCAGATTTTGGTAAAGGAACTTCTACCCATCATTCAACGATACAGGTAAATGAATAAAAATTTCGCTGTAGTTTACTGTAGATTTTAAGGTTGTGGTGAAGGAGTGTACGCTCAGTACATGACTGAGCCACTCCTTCAAAAATGCAGTGAAATACTGCGAAAGATTAGCTGTTACGCTTTTCGATGATTTCTTTCGCCACATTCTGAGGCACTTCCTCATAGTGGTCAAATTCCATCGCGTATGTTGCACGTCCCTGAGTCATAGAACGCAG